>CAIYCT010000371.1 GCA_903924765.1 uncultured Rhodospirillaceae bacterium
GCCACCACCACCGAGATGATGCGATTTGCCGTCGAGAGAAGTATTGGTTAACGGTCTGCTGGTTGTTCCTGGTTTAAAGTGAACTGTTCCCGCTATCGGCGTGAATTGGCGCCGGTTTTGATGGTTTATTGTATAATGTTTTGTAATGTTCGGGATAACTTGTTGACATTTACTTTAGCAGAGCTAGATTTTATCAATCTTGATTTCTTAAGAGAGGTTAAAATGCGTGGGGCTTGTTTCCGTTTCAGCGTGGTGGTGGGAGCCGGCGTTGCGTTTTGCGCGGCGACGGCCGCGCAGGCGGAAGAACTGAAAACGGAAGCCGTCCAGGTGATTGGGATTACGCCCACCCTGGGCACCGGCATCGACAAGGACAAGGTCCCTTCCAACGTTCAAAATCTAACCGTCGATGACATCCGCCCCGGCCAGCCCGAAACCATCGAGGATGTGCTTCAACGCCGACTGGGATCGGTGTCCACCTCCGATTATAATGGCAATCCCTTGCAGGCTGGGCTGGAGTTTCGCGGTTTCAACGCTTCGCCGGTGATTGGCGACCCGCAAGGTTTGGCGGTCTATCAAAACGGCATGCGGGTCAACGAGGCATTCGGCGACATCGTCAATTGGGACCTTATTCCGGTCTTTGCCATTCATCAAATGGAAGTATTGCCGGGTTCCAATCCGGTGTTCGGCCTGAACGCCTTGGGGGGGGCCATCTCCATGGGCATGAAGAATGGTTTCAACACCAAAGGCACGACGATTGATTTGTCGGGGGGCACTTACGGTCGTGAGAAAATAACGGCCGAAACCGCTCATACCGCAGGCAATGTCGGTTTTTATTCCGGGATATCCGGTCTTAACGATTATGGCTGGCGCTACAAGGCGCCGTCGCGGGTGGCGCAAAGCTACACCGATCTGGCTTGGCGAG
This sequence comes from uncultured Rhodospirillaceae bacterium, assembly GCA_903924765.1. Taxonomy (GTDB): domain Bacteria; phylum Pseudomonadota; class Alphaproteobacteria; order Rhodospirillales; family Magnetospirillaceae; genus CAIYCT01. The sequence continues at coordinate 923 of CAIYCT010000371.1, forward strand.
GCGATGCCACTGAATTGGGAGCGGGCTTGACCCTGGGCGCGTCCTATTTGACCAATTATGGCGGTTTGCCTGACGAATTGCGTTCCATCTCGCGCAATGCCTATTTTACCGGCCCGGACAATCAGCGTAATTCCGTTGCCGCCTTGGATCTGCGCGGGTCGCACGATTTGGATAACGGCCTGTCTGTGCAAGGGTCGATGTATTATCGCCATTTGCGCACGGCGGTGACCAATGGCAACACCTCCAACAACACCGCTTGTGCCGCCGACGCCACGGTATTGTGCGCCTCGGACACGACCACTCAGTTGTTCGACCGCGCGGGCAATTCCATTCCCGCCGCCAATACGTTCGTGATCAATCAGATTACCTATTTGACCGATGGGTATGGCGCGTCGGCGCAGGCAACCTATGACGGCAAAGTGTTCGGCCGTGACAATACCGCGATTTTCGGATCCAGCTTCGACGCGGGCGATACCCGTTATGTTTCGGCGCAAGCGGTGGGAACTTTAGACTCGCAACGGCTGGTGGTTACAGACGGTCAGATGATCGGTGGAGACGGCAACTTCGTGTCGTTTTTGGCGCACAATATTTACACCGGCGTTTACGGAACCGATGTTTTTAGCCTGACGCCCGCTGTGACCCTGACTCTGTCGGCGCGCTATAATACGGCCGTGATCAATATGCATGATCAGACCGGCACGACGCTCAACGCCACCCACTTCTATGACCGCTTAAACCCGGCGGCGGGCATCACGTGGAAGGTCTTGCCCAAGGTTACCGCGTTCGGCAATTACAGCGAGGCCAACCGCATTCCAACGGCGGCGGAACTCTCCTGCGCCGATGCCAATGCGCCCTGCTATGTTCCCAACGGCTTTCAATCCGATCCCAATCTGGCGCAAGTGGTGTCGAGGTCGTGGGAGGGGGGAACTCGCGGGGCCATTGAGGGTTGGGGGGCGTGGTCGCTGACCGGATTTTACAATCGCAACGCCAAGGACATCTATTTTGTGTCCGATCCCAGCATCACCGGTTCGGGTTATTTCCGCAATGTTGGCTACACTCAACGGGAAGGACTGGAAAGCAGTCTGGATGGCAAGAGCGGCGATTTGAGCTGGTTTGTCAGCTATACCCTGTTGCACGCTACCTTTGAAAGTCCAATGACATTCGGTTCGGCGTCACCGGGCGGCACCGGTACGACCATCTCGGTCACGCCTGGCAAGGTTATGCCCGGTATGCCGCTGCACAGTCTTAAAGTCGGCGGCAGTTACCAAGTCTCATCCCGCTTCAGCGTGGGATCGGACGTTATCGTCAAAAGCGGCGTCTATTTGCGCGGCGACGAAAACAACACCCAACCACAGACAAATCCCTATTCGGTGGTCAACATGGACGCCACGTGGCGGGCGACTGAATGGTTGGCTATTTACATTCGCGCCAATAACATCTTCAGTCAGAAATACGAGACGGCGGGACAGTATGGCGATGGCACCGGCGGCTCGGTCTTCGCCAGCTACAGCCAGCAAGATCGCTTCTTGACGTCGGGCATGCCCGCGAACTTTTGGCTGGGAACAAGGGTCACTTTCTAATGGCTACGACAATCGATGCCTTTGATCTGCTGAAATCCGACTTTCCCACCACCCTGGCGGGGCGTCGGACGGGCATGGCGTCGATGCTTTCGATCTTGTTGCATGGCGCGGTTATCGCCGCCGCGCTCAGCGGCTTGTGGCCCAAGGCGGAACCGCCGAAGCCGCCGCCTGAGATGGTGGTGGAGGTGGTGTTGGAGCCTCCGCCGCCTCCAATGGTTTCTCCGCCACCCGAACCGCAGGTAAAACCGCAGCCGGTCGTTCGTCAGCTGCCTGCGCCGACCAAGCCGATTGCACGGGTCAAACCCGCTCCCGTGCCGATGGCGACCACGCCCAGTCCCGATGCAGCAGCCCAAGAGGTTGCGCCGCCGCCGCCGCCGGTTGCCACCAGTGAAAAAACGGCGACGCCAGAGTCGCCTGTGCGGGACACAAGACCGTATGTGGATCCGGAATTGACCAAGATCTATCTGGCGGGGATCGTGGATCGAGTGAAGGACAGGTTGGTCTATCCGTCGCTGTCGCTTAGGCGCGGCGAAGAGGGAACCGTGCATGTGCAGACCTTTTTAAGCCGTGACGGTCAGGTCAAGGACGTATCGGCCGAGGACGAGACCGTCAGCGGGCGTTTGCGCGACGCGGCCATCAAGGCGGTCAAGGATGCGGCGCCCTATCCGCATTTGCCAGAGTCCGTTCCCGGCGATCCGGTCAAAGTCACCATCCCTGTGGTCTTTGCCCTGCGATAGGCTTACTTTTCTCTAAAACCCGAAGCGGAAGGAAAGTTGACACCCATGCCGCATGCCATTCGCCAAGGATTTTCCCAAGCCAATTCCGCAGCCAAGGCGGTGGCTGAATTGGCAACCCAATTGGATCAACCCGATATCGGGCTGGTGGTGTTTTTTTGCTCGTCCCATTATGATCGGCGGGAATTGGCGGCGGCCATGAACAAGGCCTTTCCGTCCAAGGTGGTGGTGATCGGCTGCACAACCGCTGGTGAAATTACCCCCCAAGGCTATAAAAGTGGGGCCATTACCGGCGTGTCGCTGGGGCGCGCCATCGTCCAGGCGGACGCCATCTTGATTCGCAATCTCAGTTCTTTTGGGCTGACCAACATGTTGGACGCGGTGCGGTCGCTGAACCAGCGCATGGAAGTGCTGGCCGGTCCCAACCATTCCTTGGAAACCTTCGCCGCCTTGTTCATCGACGGCATGTCGGGGGCCGAGGACGGGATATTGTCGGCTCTGCAAACCGTCATCCCGGACATTCCATTGTTTGGCGGATCGGCGGGAGACGATTTGGCCTTCCGCGAGTCCTTTGTGTTCGCCGAGGGCGATTTCCATTCCAACGCCGCCGTGTTCGCCATGGTCAACAGCTCGCTGCCGTTCAAGGTGTTCAAGACCCAGCATTACGTGGCCAGCGACAAAAAGATGGTTATTACCGGAGCCGATCCGGTCCGCCGCGTGGTCACCGAGATCAACGCTGAACCGGCGGCGCAGGAATTCGCCCGCATTATCGGGTTGGACGTGACCGAGTTGTCGCCGTTGATGTTCGCCACCCATCCGGTGGTGGTCCGAGTGGGCGGGCAGGATTACGTGCGCTCGATCCAAAAGGTCAATCCCGACGGCAGCCTATCGTTTTTCTGTGCCATCGACGAAGGGTTGGTGCTGTCGGCGGCGACCAACATCGATGCTTACGACACCTTGAACGTACTGTTTGACGACATCGAGAAACAAATCGGCCCGACCCAATTGGTGCTGGGTTGCGAATGCGTGCTGCGGCTGCTGGAGCGCGAGCAGATTCAGGACAAAGGCCCTATGGGGACGCTGCTGTCGTCCAAGAATGTGGTCGGCTTCAACACCTATGGCGAGCAGTACCAAGGCATTCATGTCAACCAAACCTTTACGGGGGTCGCTTTCGGAATGTCGAAACCGTGACCCAGCGCGACTCCGAAGCCCTGAAGTCTCAGATCGTCAAGTTGCAGAAGATCAACAAGGTCTTGATGGACCGGGTCGAACGCTCAACCGATTGGCAAGGCAGCGCCTTTTCGCTGTTCCAGGCAGCCACGGTGCTGGAGGGGCAAGTGGCGCAACGTACGGCTGCTCTGCGTTCGGCCATTGAGGAATTGCGCTTTGCCAAGGAAATGGCCGAGCAGGCCAACCTGTCCAAAACCCGCTTTTTGGCGGCGGCCAGCCACGATCTTTTGCAGCCCTTGAACGCGGCCAAATTATTCTCCGCCGCCTTGGCCGAACGGGACATCGGCGATCATAACGGCGTGCTGGTGACCGGCATCACCGAAGCCCTGGATTCCATCGATGGATTGCTGCTGGCATTGTTCGAAATTTCCAAGCTGGACGCCGGGGTGATGACCACCGAAATCGGCACCGTCGCCCTGGGGCCGCTGCTGGCCCGCATCCAACGCGAATACGCGCCGCAAGTGGCCATGGCCGGACTCGATTTCCAAGTGGTTCCCTGTTCCGCCGTGGTCCGTAGCGACGCCACCTTGTTGACCCGTATCTTGTGGAATTTCATTTCCAACGCCATCCGCTATACCGAGCAGGGCCGCATTTTACTGGGCTGCCGCCGACGGGGCGGCATGATCTCCATCGAGGTGTGGGACACCGGCTTGGGCATCCCCGACGACGAGATGGAAGACGTGTTCCAGGAATTCAAGCAGGTAGGGCCGCCCGGCAAAGGCCGGGACAAGGGCATGGGGCTGGGACTGGCCATCGTCGAGCGCATCGCCAAATTGCTGGGCCATCCCGTGCGCGTTCGTTCGGCGGTGGGTAGGGGCTCGGCCTTCTGCGTCGAGGCGCCGGTGCTGGAGCAAAGCGTGGAGGTCGAAGACTTGCCCCCGGTCGCCGCCGATCCGGTCCGCAAAAGCGATCTGTCCGGCGTGCGCGTGGTCGCCATGGACGACGACCGCCACGGTTTGGCCGCCTTGCGCGAGTTATTGCGCACCTGGGGTTGCGTCGTCACCCCGCTGAAATCGGTGGCGGAGTTTGAAAAATGGCTGGCCTCCGGGGCCGAGCCGCCCGATCTGTTCATCGCCGACTTTCATCTGGGCGAGGGCTTGGACGGCATCGGCGTGATCGAACGCATGCGCAGCCGCTTGTCCCGCTCGGTCCCTGCCTTCATCATCACCAGCGACCGCTCGCCCAACCTGAAAACCCGCGTCCGCAAACAAGGCCTGCGCATGCTGGAAAAACCCATCCAACCGGCCAAACTCCGCGCCCTGATGGCGCACATGCTGAAAAGCCCGGTTCAGCAAAAGTAGCTGGGTTCATGTCCCCTCAATTTACGATGCTGTCATCTCTAAGAAAACGGTGGCTATTCAAACCTATCGCTTTTTAAGGCTATCTGTTTTGATCTATCTTTCTGGACACTATGGGCCGTCCTTGTAAAAAATGGGGATGTCCCGTTGAATGTTGAAAATGTGCGGTAGGCGTTGCTGACCTTGAGCCTGTAGGCTCTGGGTATCGAATCCATGAAAGGAAAGCAACGCCATGAAGAAATCTACCACACC
>CAIYCT010000372.1 GCA_903924765.1 uncultured Rhodospirillaceae bacterium
CCATCATTACCTGCGCCCGCCTGTGCGTTGCAGCCGCAGCCGCTCGATCTCCGCTTCCGCCGCGCAATCGGCGCAGTCCTGGGCATAGGGATTGGCCTGCAAACGGCCAGCCTCAATGTCCTCACCGCAATCGCAGCAAACCCCGGTCGAGGGGCGCTCGGTTTTCTTATGCAGAGCCGCATTTAATGCCGCAGAGTTCAAAAGCTCTGCCCGCTCATTGGCAAGATCGACTTCGTCCAAAGCTGTTCCTTTCAGGTGAAAAAAAGTGTGACACGAGTCATTGCCCTGTTTCAATGGGCGACAAACATCCGCCGCCGCTCTGCCCAAGGCTACCCTTTAAACATCTCCCGCTGCCGCTCCCATTCATCGGGAATGTCGGCAATAAGATCGGCCAGTTGCACCGTGCGCGGCTGGCGACCGTCAAGAATGGTCTCGACAATGTCGGGGGCCAGCAGCGTCAGGCGATAGATACGGGACAGATAAGACGGATTGATCTTTTCAGCCTCGGCCAATTCGGCCATCGACTGCACCTTGCCCTGCTCCAGCATTCGCCGCCAGCGGTGGGCACGGGCCAGGGCTTTCAGCAGGGTATTGTCGGGGCTGGAGTTGGGCCGAATCGGCACGCCGTCACCGTCTGGAACGATCACCAGTTTGCGACCGCCGTGGCGCTTCAGCGTCAACGGCACGCGGATGGTCAGGGTGTTGATGCTGATGTCGGTCATGCCGCGCTCCTGCCGTCCTGACGGGCGGTAATGTCGGCGATCACGCTGGACAGTCCCTCAGCCCGCAGGCGGAGATCAGCGCCATCGGTGGAAACGCGCACCTGCTCGACCATCAGATGGAGCAGCCGAGCCTGTTCGGCGGGGAACAATTGGTCCCAGACGGTTTCAAAACGGTCGAGGGCGGCGTGCAAATCGGTGGGATGGATGTCGTGTGCCATCCGCTCTGCCCGTGCCCGGATCTCCGGGGCACGCAACAGGGCGCGAACCTGACCAATGACCGCCGCTTCAATCTCGCCCGCCGCCACACTGCGCACCGGACAAGTGTCATGCCCGACGGTGATCGCCTTCATGCAGGTATAATAGCGATACAGCCGCCCTTTCTTGCGGGTATGGCTTGGTGTCATGGCCCGACCGCAATGGGCGCAGATCACCAATCCCTTGAGCGGTGCAGGCGTTGTGGCCCGCGCCATGTTGGCCCGCTTGCGTGGCGCGTTGTCAGCCTTGATCGCCTCCACCCGATCCCAGGTGGTGCGATCGATGATGGCTTGGTGTTCACCGGCATGGGCTTCGCCCTTATGGACAGCTTCGCCAAGATAGACCCGGTTGCCCAGCATCTTGTACAGGAAGTTCTTGCTGAAGGTCGCCCCCAGCCGGTCCTTGCCATCCTGCGTCACCCAGGATTTGGTGCGATGACCGGCTTCGTTCAGTTCCTTGACCAGCAAGGTGGCCGAGCCGACTTTAAGAAAACGGCTGAAGATATGCCGGACCAGTTCGGCTTCGGCCTCATTGACCACCAGTTTGCGGGCCACCACATCGTAGCCCAGCGGTGGGATGCCGCCCATCCACATCCCCTTGCGCCGGGACGCGGCAAACTTGTCACGGATACGTTCGCCGATCACTTCCCGCTCGAACTGGGCGAAGGACAGCAGAATGTTCAGCGTCAGCCGCCCCATGGAGGTGGTGGTATTGAACGACTGAGTGACGGACACGAAGGTGACATCGTTGCGATCAAACACCTCCACCAGCTTGGAGAAGTCCATCAGCGAGCGTGACAGGCGGTCGATCTTGTACACCACCACCACATCGATCAATCCGGCCTCGATGTCGGCCAGCAACCGCTTCAGGGCAGGACGTTCCAGATTGCCGCCGGAGAACCCGCCATCATCGTAATGATCGGGCACCGGCACCCAGCCCTCGGCCTTCTGGCTGGCGATATAGGCTTCGCAGGATTCCCGCTGGGCGTCCAGACTGTTGAACTCCATGTCCAGCCCTTCTTCCGAGGATTTGCGGGTGTAAATGGCGCAGCGGATTTTGCGGATCGTTTTGGGCGGGATCATTGGGACACCTCCAGCTTTCCATGCTTGCGAAGCCCGAAGAACAGCGGACCATTCCACCTCGTCCCGGTGATGGCGCGGGCCACCGCCGACAGGCTTTGGTATCGCCGCCCCTGCCATTCGAAGCCATCGGCCAAGGCCGTGACCTCGTTCAGCACGCCTTGCCATTCGCGGATCAGTTTGGTGCCGACGATGGGGGCGGTCATGTCCTTGGTTTTCGGTTTCTTCTTGCCATCCAGCTCATCGACCAGATCATCAAGGCGCTGTTCGGCTTTCGCTGACAGCCCGCCGAAGGCCAGTTCCTGAATGCGATAGGCCAATCGGCGCACCAGAAAGGTGCGGTTGTAAGGCGGCGCATCGGCACCATACAGATCACGCCACAGGGCTTTGAGTTTGGGCGTTGGCAAGGTGGGCAGTTCGGCCACCTGGGAAAGAACGGCATTGGTCATGAACAGGATTCCTTTCGGTTGGGTTCCTGTCCATGCACGCTCTGGCTGGCGGTGAAGTCGAGAGAACTGTCTCCGCAGTCGGCAAATATACGACTGGACTTCCGGGCAATGAGCCGCACAGCGCCCGCAGCCAAAATCTCGGCAGCTTCGTCAAGGCGCTCGGATGCGGTCATACGGTCGGGATGAAGGGCGATGGACATGGGATGCCTCAAGAAAACGTTCGATGATTGTTCCCTTATGACAAACCGACTCGCATTCGGTCTAATCCTAATTTTCGGATAAGTTCCGGGCAAACCAAACCACGCGACCGACGATGCGGATTTCCTCGGCACTGCGCTCATAGGGGCTGTAGCGGGTGTTGTCGGAAATGATGCGAACGGAAGGCACATCCCCCGTTACCAGCCGTTCCAGACGTTTGGCCACCAGACCAAAGCCATCATGGAGAACGAAGATGCCGGTGGGATCTGGCATGGTCTGGCTGGTGTCGATCATCACCACATCACCACTTTCCAAAGTGGGCTGCATACTATCGCCCCGCACCCGGATCAGCTTTAGCCCAGATGCCCGCAACCGCAGCCCATCGCGCAGCCACATCTTGGGAAAATGCCAGGGCGGGCACTCTTCTTCGCTGTCAATCACAGTACCGCCGCCCATATCGGCCTCGACCGCCACAAACGGAACGGCGGCATAATCACGCTTGGACAGCACGGCAGGAACGCTGCCTTCCGCCCCCGGCTGGTCATTGAGCAAGGCATCAAGGGGCATCTTCAGGACATTGGCCACCCGGCCCAGTTTTTCGCTGGATGGATCGGAGGAACGGCCACGCAGGATGTCGTAGACGAAGGAGCGCCCCACCCCGGCGGCTTCCGCCACATGCAGGGGCCGCAGGTTCAGTTCAGCCATGCGAGCGCGCATGCGGTCAGCCAGAGTGGTGGTCATAACGGCCCCTAAAAAAATTGCATTAATCCTATAAAATAGGATTTGTCCTAATCGTGTCAAGCCAGATACGCTTTCTCCCATCGCAACAAGGAGAACAGAATGGACACCTGCAACACCAACATTGCCAACCACGTCACGACCTTCATCGCCGAGGTCCAGAAGGAAGTTGATCTGTGGCTGGCCGAAACCGGCACCGCACCGACCATGTTCTGCAAGAGGGCGGTGAACGATCCCAACCTGCTGCGTCAGATCGAGCTGGGCCACCGTCGATTGACCTTCGGCATGGCAGTGCGATTGCGGGATTATATATCAGAACAAAGAGCGAACGAAAAGACGGGTCGAGTCTAAGAGATCCCTATCGTTCCAGCTTGATTGCGGGGGCTTCGGCCCCCTGAAACACGGCCTGCTTCGGCGGCGGAATGCCGTCATCCGGCGCATGCCCATCTTTCAAAGGACAGACCATGGCTGAGTTCCCCGCGCTCCCCTTGTGGACCGACGCCTATCTTGGCGACACCACCCATCTGACCACCATTGAACACGGGGCCTATCTCCTGCTGTTGATGTCCATGTGGCGCACATCGACCTGCTCCCTGCCCAATGATGACAAATTGCTGGCCCGATATGCCCGCCTGACCTCGGGGCAATGGGCGCGGATCAAGCCGGTTCTGTTGCCGTTTTTTCGGGTGGTGGATGGCCGGATTACACAAGGCCGCTTGAGTGACGAACACAATTTCGTCAGACAGCGCCGACTTAAGGCGTCAAACAGCATCAATACTAGGTGGTTGAAAACAAAGGAAACCGCCGATACGTCCGTATCGCCCGAGAATTACGACCGTAATACCCCCACACCCACACCCACACCCATAGAATCTCCTGACGGAGATTCACCCCCTGACCCCCCAAAAACTTTGCCGCTGGATTCGCCATCTGGACAGCAACCGGATGAGCTGCAGATCGCCTTGGCTGAATACAACCAAACCGCCAAGCAGGTCGGCTGGCCCATCGCTGCCAAGTTCGACGAAGACCGCCGCCGCAAGCTGCGCCAGCGCCTGAACGATGTCGGAGGTCTGGACGGCTGGAGGCAGGCCCTGCTCAAGGCATCCGCTTCCAATCACTGCCGGGGGCAGAACTCGCGGGGATGGGTTCTGAGCCTTGATTTCCTGCTGCAAGCATCCTCGTTCACCAAGCTCATGGAGGGCAATTATGACAACCGTCGTCCCATTGCTGCACAACCTGCCGTCAACCGTCGTGAGTACGATCCCGACGAAAGCCGACGCCGGACGCTTGAAGCATTTCCTGACCTCGTGGGGCGGGATTGCGGAGCCTTTACCGGCCCAGGTCACTGAGTTGATTCCCCCGGCCCTGGCAAAAATCAACACGGCTTTGCGCCCCATCGAGGATGTGGTGCTGGCGGGCCTGATGCAGCGCCTGTGGGATGCCGGGGTTCCACAGCCCAAGGCGGTGACGCTCAAGGAATGGCGGCGATTGCTGTCGCCGATCCCGGCGGATGTGATTGCCATGGCGTTTGACGAACTGATCCGCAGCCACCGTTGGCCGGACCCGCCAAAGATTGCCGATGTGATCCGCTTCGTTCAGCCGGAGATCGACCGGCGGCGGGCATGGAAACGCAAGCTGGAACTGGCCGCCACCCGGTTGCGTCTGGACCAAAAGGCCAGCGAGGAAGCCAAAATCCGGCACCAAGTCTGGATGCGCAATCAGACCCCGGAGCAAGAGGCGTTCTTGCAGGAGATCCGCGCCAAATCCGGTGGGCAGCCCGACGTGGGGATGCTGATCAAAAGCCTCAAGGAAAAGCTGATGGAAGGGATCGAAGCATGAGCCTGATCAGCCAGATTTACCGCACCGACACCCCGACCACGCCCGAGCAGATGTTCGATCTGGCCCGCACCATCTGGCACCGGAACAAGCCGGGCGATCCGGTGGTGATCTGGCCAGATCTGATGGGCAACGACTTTGACAAACAGGCGGTGTTGAACGCTGCCGCCAAGCAGTACGGAAACCGCTCGAAAAGGAAGAACACGAAATGAAAGCCCATTCGTTCACCAAACGTCCCGGTCGCCCCAAAGCGGGCAAGCCCGAGTTCCCCATGGTGGTCAGGATGCAGCAGTTCCGGTCCATGGGGGCCACGCCGCATCTTGACCCGGCATCGGGGAAACTGACCGCCACCATGCCGGTTTATGACCAGCGCAGCATGGGCTGGTCGGTGCAGCCGGTGACCCAGCCGGAGCTGTCGGCCTATCCGTGCGGCATTCTGTTTGCCAAGGGGCTGCTGACCAAATCGGAACTGGTGGCCGCAGGGATGCACGTTTGGGCGCACATTCAAATGCTGGGACGGCGCGGCACCATGGTCAAATCCCTGTCGGCGCTGGACGTTGCCAACCAGATCGCCGAGGGTGATGGCGAACCGCTCAGTCGTTTGGCGGCATTGGGCATGGTGTCGCAGAACGATCCCGTGGCGGCGGAAGCCATCTGCCGGGCCTACCGTGCCGCCAATGCTCTCCTGCTCCGCCGGGGGTATGAAGTGCATGGGGCCATCAATGAACTGGTGATCTATGAAGGGTATCAGGGCTGGTGGCTGGAGCAGGGCCACCCGGAAAAGACCAAGCCCTACAAGTGGATCAAGTCCGGTATGGGCGTGCTGGAAAGGCACTGGCCGGACGAGATCGAGCGCATGATTGGGGTGTTTTGTCCGTGATAGACGGTGGCGCTGACATCAATGTATCGTCACCGCTTGACTTCCAACCGATCAGCCCCAAACAAAAGGGCCACCGCATTCTCTGCGACGGCCCCTTCCTTCTATTCTGGACAACGCCATTATCCGTTTACAGCATCCTTCAACCCCTTGCCTGCCGTAAACTTGGGTTGCTTGCTGGCGGCGATCTTGAGGGTTTCGCCCGTGCGAGGATTGCGGCCTTCGCGGGCCGGGCGGGAAGATACCGAGAATGAACCGAAACCAACCAAGCGCACATCGTCACCTGCCTTCAGCGCGGCGGTGATGGCATCAAACACGGCATCAATGGCGGTGCTGGCATCATACTTGCTGGCCCCGGTGTGTTCTGCCACAGCGGTGACGAGTTCGTGTTTATTCATGGTTCCCCCTCGGAATGAAATTAATGCCGCCACGGATGCCACGATGATGACGACGTGTCAATCTGCTGCACACTTCACCTGTCGCATATCCAATGTGGACAGGCAGGCAACGCCTTTCACGCACCACATCAAGGCCATTGACAATCCCCACCGCGCTCTGTCATAAAGTGAATATAGCAACTTGCCTCTCTACGCCTTGGCCTAACCGCCGAGGCGTTTTGCATTTAAGTCCGGTAACGCTGTAACCGCCCCCGGTGGGAAGTAACGCTGTTACCCCGCCCCTCCAACCCAACAAACAGCCACGCCCATGCCGAACGACCCGTTCTACCAGAGCAGTGAGTGGCGGAAGGCCCGCGCATCGCGGCTACAACTGGATAGCCACTGCTGTACAGTTCCCGGCTGCCATGCCGCCGCATTGGTGGTGGACCATTGCAATCCGGCCAAGCCGCGCTCTTTAGACCCCCGCGATCTCCGGTCGCTGTGCCGCCTCCACGACAATCAGGTCAAGGAAGGTGCCAACGGCACCCGCCGCTCCGGTGGCCAGTTCAAAATCATCGGCACGGATTCAGACGGCTGGCCCTTGGACCCGAAGCGCCGATAGGCCCAGCCCGGCGAGGATGGACCGGCGACAACCGCTAGGGGGGATGGGGGTCGCAATCTTTCGCCCAATTACCCCCTTTTACCGGCACGGGCCTTCGTGCGCAGAGTCGCACTTTTCAAACAGGGGGTCAGACCCCGGCCCCACCTCCCCCTTTCAACATCAAAAACAGTGACTTAGACAATGGATAGCAAGCCAAACGCAGACGCTTGGCCAGCCGATCATGTGGAGCGGCGGGCCGTTGAGGTGCTGGTGCCCTATGCCCGCAATGCCCGGACCCATAGCGACGAACAAGTGGCCCAGATCGCCGCCTCGATCAAGGAATGGGGATGGACCACGCCGGTCTTGGTAGATGAAACCGGTATGCTGATTGCCGGGCATGGCCGGGTACTGGCGGCGCGTAAACTTGGGCTTGCCGAAATCCCGGTCATGGTCGCCATCGGCTGGTCCGAAGCCCA
>CAIYCT010000373.1 GCA_903924765.1 uncultured Rhodospirillaceae bacterium
CTGAACGCCACCATCGAGGCGGCGCGGGCGGGCGATGCGGGCAAAGGCTTTGCCGTGGTCGCCAGCGAGGTCAAAAACCTGGCCAATCAAACCGGACGCGCCACCGATGAAATCGCCGCCAAAATCGCTGCCGTGCAGGCGGGCACCGCCAACGCGGTTCACGCCATTTCGTCCATTTCCACCGTCATCAACGAGATGAGCGAGATCGGCGGGTCCGTGGCCGCCGCCGTGCAGCAACAGACCGCCGCCACCGGCGAAATCGCCCGCAATGTGGATCAGGCGGCGCTGGGCACCCAGGACGTGTCCTTGAACATCGGCACCGTCGAGACGGCGGCCTCCAATACCGGCGACGCCGCCCGTCAGATCAGCGCCGCGTCCCAGGAATTGTCGCATCAAGCCAGTCTGCTCAAGTCGCAAATGACCAATTTCATCGACCAGATTCAAAACACGACCGGCCCCCGCAAATTGGCGGAATGGGATGGCTCGCTGGCCGTGGGCGTCCCCGAAATCGACGATCATCACCGCGAAACCCTGAACCAGGTCAACGACCTTTTCACCCAAATGATGAAGGGCGAAGGCGCCCGCGCCGCGCGGGACGTGGTGGCCGCCATGGGCGCGACCATGATGAACCATTTGAAAACCGAGGAAGAGCAGATGGCCCGCCTGAACTATCCCGATCTGGCAATCCATCGCCGCGATCACGAGGCGTTCGGCCAACGCTTCCAATCCCTGCAACAAACCCTGCGCGCCGACGACACCCAGGCGGCGGCCGCCGTGATGGAATTCACCGCCGATTGGGTCAGCAAACACATCTTGCAGCACGACCGCGCCCTGGCCAACTTCATCAAAGCCAAAAAGGCGGCGTAAGGGGCGCACTCAATCGTCATGCCTGGACTTGATCCGGGCATTCATGAAGCGCATGCCAGACGGAGCCATGGATCACCGGGTAGGCCCGGTGATGACGGTTGAGTGTGGGATGACGATGTTTTTCTTTCCTGCTATGTCATACCCAATGGACACGCTGACGCCGGATATTTTGCTGCAAGGATACGCCATGGGAATCTTTCCCATGGCCGAAAGCAGCCACGACCCCAACTTGCATTGGATCGACCCCAAGCGGCGCGGGATCTTGCCGCTGGACGGCTTTCACATCCCCCGCTCGTTGCGCAAAACCTTGCGCCGCGCGCCGTATGACATCCGCGTCGATACCGCCTTCACCCAAGTGATGGAGCTATGCGCCCAATCCATCGACGGACGTCCGGAAACCTGGATCAACGACCGCATCATCGATCTGTTCAGCCAATTGCATGCCAGGGGTTACGCCCATTCGGTGGAAAGCTGGCAGGACGGATGCCTGGTGGGCGGACTGTATGGCTTGGCCCTGGGACAGGCGTTTTTCGGCGAAAGCATGTTCAGCCGGGCCACCGACGCCTCCAAGGTGGCGCTGGTGGATTTGGTCGCCCGCTTGAAAGTGGGCGGCTTCACCTTGCTGGACACCCAGTTCGTCACCGAGCATCTGATGCAATTCGGCGCGCACGAAATCCCCCGCCGCGACTACCTGAAACGCCTGCAATCCGCCATCCGCCATCCGGCGCGGTTCAGTACCGAGGCGGTGGATTGGGAAGCGGCGGTTGGTCCTTCTACTTAATCGTCAAGCACGAGCATGACGGTAAAGGATGCTTCCGCCCCCCGTCAGCGCGACTTACACCCCAAAACCCACACGTCGTAGATGGGGTGTTCCATGGCCGACAGGGCCGGGCTGGAGGCGAACATCCAGCCGCGAAACACGCTTTGGGCCGGTTGATTGGGCTTCATGTCCCAGATGTCCAAAAAGGCGGCGCTTTCCGGGCTGGCGGCTTCGGGGCCGCGCGTGCGGCAGGTCCGCGCGATGATTTCCAATTGCCCGAACCGGGTGGTGCGCCCCACCTCGGCCTCGATGGTGACCACGCGCGCGGTCAACTTATCCAGGCCGCCCAGCACCACCCAGTTGGTGGCGATCTCCTCGTCCGTCCCAGCGGAGGGGGCGTTGGGCGGCGGCGGCGGTATTGGCGCGGCTTGCGGCGGGGCCGGTTTCTTAAGGGTGGACAGAGCCTGATCGTCGGGCATGGCGTCCTGCCCCCAACCGGCTGTGCCCCAACTCAACCAAATGCCCAAAGCCAAAGCGATCAGGCGACGCGCTTTCATTTGATGTCTTCAAGCTTGGGGATCAGCGGTTGCGCCGCGTCGGGCGCTTTGTCCTGTTTGGGCGTTTCCGAAGTGGCCAAGAAGATCAAATCGCCAACCATTTCCTCGATGGATTTGTAATCCTTGGTCCTGGCCAACGCACCGCCGGTGGCGATGGTGGTCTTGCTTTTGCCCGGTTCCAGACGGATATATTTGCTGCCCAGCAAGCCGTCGCTGGCGATAGAGCCCACGGTGTCGTCGGGCAGATGAATGTCCTGGCGGATGCTGAGCGTCACGATCGAGGCGAAGGTTTGGGTGTCCAAGCCCATGGTGGCGATGGTGCCGACCTTGATGCCGTTGATGCGCACGTCGGCGCCGCGATCCAGCCCGGCCACGTTGCTGAATTGAGCGGTCACCGCATACCCCTTGACCTCGCGCAGATCGGCGTGGCTATAGGCGAAAACCAGAAAGAATCCCGCCACCAGCAACACCACGGCGCCCATGATGGTTTCAATCAGTTTCTGTCCCATCATCGTATTCAGTCCTTAAAGTATCTTGGGCAACGGCTTGCCCACATAGCCGCGGCGCGAGCGCGCTTGACTTAAAATCATGTCCATCAAACCGTCGAAGGTCAGCGAGTCCTGAGTATAGGTGATGGCCCCGCCGGGCTTGATCACCGCATCGTCGCCGCCGATTTTCAAGGCGATGTATTTCGATCCCAGCAAACCGTCGGATTCGATGGCGGCGGCGGTATCGGTGGGCAGATCGACCCCGGCCTTCAGCCGCAGCGTGGCCACGGCGCGGAAATCGTCGGTCAAACTGGTCTCGGCCACCTTGCCCACCACCACGCCCGACAGCCGCACGTCGGTGCCGACCACGATGCCGTCCGCATGGTTAAAGGCGGCGCTGATGGTATAACCGCCCGAACTGGCCGACGGATGCACATCCCGACCGTAGACCAATCCCAACGCCAAGACCGCCACCACCAAAACAAACCCGCCCAACAGGGCGTCTTTATCTTCCCTGGATGATATCACGGCACCCACGCCTGATAATCGCCGGTGGCCTTGGTCCGCTTGCCGCCCTTCAAATCGTGACCCGGCGGCAGATAGGCCTGCTTGGTGCCGGTCAGATTGGGTAGATGCGGCAATTGCCAGGATTTGCGCACCGCGCCGGTCAGCGGCGCTTGCGAGGTGTAATGCAGCCAGGCATGCCATTCGGGCGGAATGATCGAGGCCTCGACCGCGCCCTTGAACACCACCCAACGCTTTTCCCGGCGGGTTTTGGGCGGATGGCGCTCGACATAATAGCGATTGCCCTCTGGGTCTTGCCCCACCAATTGCCCCTTGGCAAGGGTGAATAGAAGTGTCCCGAAACCAGCCATGAAAAAACCTCGCAACAGTTCAAAGGCAAAATGCTCCCGGACTATGGCAAAACCGCGCCGCGCCGTCTACCAAGAATCCGCCCTTTTCGTCGTCGCCAGCCCCTACCGTCATCATCCGGTGATGACGGTGTGTTCGTGTTTGGGGGTCTCCCTAATTATGGGCGCGCACGCACACGAACTGCACGGTCTTGCCGCGACCAAAGGCGTCCACGATGCTCTTTCCCGCCGCCTCGCACAACTCCTTGGTTTCGAACTGCGCCGAGCCGGGACCGCCCGCCGAGGTTCCGAAAATCCAGAATATCAGAGCCCAGGTCATGATTTGCCTCCGTCAATGGATCGTCTAGGGCCGCAAAGGTAAGCCGACCAGCGGATTTGGTCCAGCCCCCTCGCCCCCCCAACCCAATGCGTCATGGCCGGACTTGATCCACTGGTGTCCGGTTTAAATTTGTGGACAAGTCGCACGGTGTTGATTCTACTCGTGTTCAGACGTTGGCGCGTCTCCTGGACACGAAAATGGAGCAACACCGTGCGGCATAAGAATAGCGTTTTTCACGATCTGATAAA
>CAIYCT010000374.1 GCA_903924765.1 uncultured Rhodospirillaceae bacterium
AGTCCGACCTGTTGTGCTAGCATCTCGATGGTTGGAGGATTACTGAGATTGTCTAGCAAGATGTCGCGGGCCATATCTATCTTGCCGCGCTCATTGCCTATGCCCAACGACCGTGATTCGGCTCCACCATCCAGGTCGCGGAACGCCTCGTCGAAAAGCTCGAACAACTTTGAGTTCAGGTAGAACTGCGACCAGACGCCAGTGTAAGGCGTCGAGCACAGGGCCGTGAAAAGCCGCCGTGTTGCAACCGACATCCGGGGCGCAAGTTGAAAATCATTGCTCCGGCCTTTCAGAATCTTCTCGATCAGCGTCGGAACACGCATGCCGTCCAGCATCTGGCGCAACCGATCATCGGACAACATGAAACTGACAACCCTCCCGTGCTCCACGGCCTGTTCCGTGATCGCCGCACTGCCAGGATTGGTCAACTGGATGACGTAATGTTCCGGTGTAACACCTATCTCAGCGCCACCGGATACCTTGAAGCGGGAACGCCCCTTAAGGTGAGCCAGGAAAGTCAGAACAGGACGTTCATGAATAAATGTACACTCACGGGTTACCAACTGGGCGGGCTGGCTGACCATGTGGAATATGCTCCTGCCCTCCCCGGCTGACAGAACGTTCATTTGGTCATGGCTGATTTCATCAGGTACGGCGCCGCACTCAGCCAAATGAGCCGATCCGTAGCCGTTACCGAGCCGCCATTGGCAGGAAAAGGGTATGAACGGTGCGTTATTGACCGTGGGCATTACGCAAGGCGACAGGCTTGAACCGCCGTCTTGCATGGCCATGTCTGCATTCCTTATCGTCGCCATAGTAGGCTATCCAAAAAAATTAAACACGAAGTCAACCATATCTAAGCCTATCATACTACTGATAAACGTGTGCAGGAGATATGCCTAGTCCCATTTGGGGGCTTGGTTATTGCCTTCGCGGCCGCTCGGTCCGTGGGTATGGAAAGGGCGACGAGCTGCAAAAAACATCACCCAATCCAAAACCTCACATTCCTACGAAAAGATGAGATTTCGCTATAACCCCTTGTAATATTAGGCGGTCATCCATCGTTTGACCTTCTTTCAACCTGGAAACATAATAATAAACAGGTAAAGCAGGAATAAATGAGGTTTCGACATGCCACAAGCCCGCGTCCTTACCGACCATGAGCAAAAGCGTATCCTTGCTGTGGTCGCTCAAACCAAACACGCACCTCGTAACCAGATGGCTTTCATTCCCAGTTATCAGGCCGGCATGAGGGTGGGTAAAATTGCTTCTCTTACCGTAGGGATGTGTTCGAGGCCGACTCGAAGACAGTGATGAGCCAAATCAGGCTGTCATCGGACATCACCAAGGGCGGTCATGCCAGGGTGGTGTTCGTGTCCGACCGACTCCGGAAGAAACGCGACCGCACCACGCTGGGCGACTCGCTAAAATCGGAACGGCCACTCCAGATGACACAGAGCGGAATGCGTTTTCCGCGAAAACACCCTGTGCCAGATGATGTCCGACCTGTATGACGCCGCCGGTCTCGACGGAGCCACCAGCCCATTCCGGCCGGCGCTGGTTCTCTCCAAGCTGGCCGGTATCAGTGCCAAGGTCATCATGCAACTGGGCACAAGCACCTGACAGCTCATCAACCTCGTTCTGGAGCGCCTCTTCACCGCCGGCAGAAGGGGCGGTGTTCCGTGTGTTCCGCCGCCCATGCATGGGCAGAAGTCACGACATCGAGCGACATTGCCGCCCCATTTCACGCCACTGGGCGCCGGCCCAATTACGGACACCACACGGACACAGCAAAACGACCTCGGATTTTTGTCCGAAGCCGTCGTGTAAGTCGTTGATTTATAAGGCGATTTGGTTGCGGGGGCCAGATTTGAACTGACGACCTTCAGGTTATGAGCCTGACGAGCTACCGGGCTGCTCCACCCCGCGTGAAGTTATGAGGGGTGAGGACATGTGGAGAGGGTTTTATCTTTGTGCGTTCGGTAGACCTGGCGGCGACCTACTCTCCCACGTCTTATGACGCAGTACCATCGGCGCTGAGGGTTTTCACGGCCGAGTTCGGGATGGG
>CAIYCT010000375.1 GCA_903924765.1 uncultured Rhodospirillaceae bacterium
AATCCTGAGGGCGGCACTGCTTGCCCATCAGACCGAGAATGTCAGCAAGCCAGAACTTGAACAAAACGCAAAGGCTGCGTAAAGTGCTCAACCAGCGATGCCTGCCAAGCAAATTTCAACATCGGGCGGGACATCCCCCGTGAGAACCGATGGGAGCAGGAAATCGACCGCTTACTTGATCTCCCCGACAATCGTTCGAAAAGCGTCACTGTCAAATTCAAACGGAATGGCGATGTCATTCAAGTGGCGGTGGAAGACCAGGGCGACGGCTTCGATTGGAGCGCCTACGAAACGTCGCGATTGGATTTGGACAATCGGGCCGAAGGTCACGGCATCATGAAGGCGCGGCAAATGAGCTTCACGACCCTTGATTACATCAAGGGCGGCAACACGGTGATCGCCACCTTCCCCGCCGCGCAGGACGTGTGATCGGCGCGCGCTTATCGCGACACCGGGCCGCACCATCCCGGCAGATAATCGGCCTCGGCGCTTTTGGCCAATTCAAGCGCGCGCTCCAACGCATTGTCAAAATTCGAATCCACCTCTTTGCGGGTCAGGCGACGGCGCAGGAAATCAGCCCACAGAAATTCGCTGAACGGGGTGGTGTCCTTGGCAAAACCGCCCAGATGCCGCAATTCTCCAGCCAGTGACCGGAACGGATCATCCACAAGATCTGCGATGGATTTGGGCAATTCCTCGTATCCGCGCCGCTTGCCTTGATCGTCGAAAGGGTGCAACCAGTCGCGATTGTCCATGACAAACCAAAACGAGTCAGGCTCCAGCCGCTTCAAATTGGCGACCACCGTAACCAGCACGTCCTTGACCCCTTCTTCGAGCAAAGCCCGAGCCAAGTGGTGGTGATCAATTACATACAACCGTTCCTTAGGCCCCATGATCACGGGGATCATATGGCTGCCCAGAAATTTACCACCGTCCACTTGATCCTTTTGCCGCCACGCCTTGCGCTTGGCCTGAACCTCGCGCAGCCCCACGGTAAACTGGGTGGGCCGCAATTGGTTGATCGGCGTGGGTTCGATAATGGGTTCGCGCACGGTGACCATGGGGATTGCCTAAAAGATTATGGGGTGTGACTTGGTGATTTCACAGCTTCCGGTCGATGCGACCTCGATAGTCTTGACGCCGGTGCCAAGGCGAACAATCGATAAACTCAAAGCTTTGGTCGCACGGTTAAAGTCGATATTGACGGTTGTCCGCAGCCGATAGCCTTCGGCATTAAATCTCATATTATCCAAACGGTACCCATCTTGGGACACCGTCCAGTGGTCGGTAACCTGAAAAACAAACTCGTTGCCCGCATCAATATTGAAGCTGTAATCCCCCAAATCGAACTTGGTCTTGCAGATTTCCTGAGGCGAGCAGGCGGCGATGACGCAGTGAAGATTGACGGTCGCATCTTCCTCGGCCTTGGCCCCGGCGCCCCATATCAACCCTATGGCGAGCAGCATCGCCGTTTTGTACCCCGTTTTTACCATGAACGTTCTCCCTGGATGACGCAGCCAGATATAGCATATCAAGGGCAAAGGAACTAAAGCTTAAGCGCTAGGCGCACAGTGCCCCAATGGCTCCCGGCCACGTCAATAGGCGCGTCCACTTCCTTCAACACCACGAAACTCCCGCCCCCCATATCCCGGCTATAGGTTTGGATGGTCGGCTTGGCGCAGCGCGCCGCCAAAATGCCGGTCCGGTCGTCGAAAACGCGGCGATTGCGGCTGTTGGCGGTGTTCCACACCGTATCGCCCGAACGCTGCGGGTGGGAGTATTTCTTGTTGTGAGCGCCGATATAGCCGTTGCGGTCAGTGACGCAGCAGAAAATGATCTTATCGTCCATGCCCAAAGGCGGCTCGATGATCGATGGAAACAGGCGATCAACCAATTCCGTATGCTTGGCCATCACCTGAATGGGGTTCGTGCCCGGTATTTCTACATAACGATTGTCGAACAAGTCGTCTTTGGTGATCTGGCGATTGGCGATGGATTGCTCCAATGCCTGAACCGCTTGCGCCGCCACCGATTGGGCCAATTCCAAATATTTGACGTCTCCGATTGTTTCCCGTTCGACGATGGCGGCAATGGTTTCGACGGTCTTGTCATCGGGGTGCTGAAAACGGACATGAAGGCCCAATTGGTCATAAGCGATTAACGAGCAGGAAATGGCGCCACACCCATCGATGGTAACGGTTCCGATGCCAGAGGGAGTGGTCTTGACGCCGCCCGCCACCACCAGATAAGCCCCCGCCGCCGTCAGATCGCCGGTAAAGCCCGAGAAGTCGGTGGAATTGAAACGGACGTTGAATTTCAGCGCAACGGAAGACCGCTCTATTTTACGGCGATTGCCGCCATACGAACTGCGCATGATAATGTAAAGACGGCGCTGCAGTGCCGAGATTTCCCGATTGACGCGCCCCGACAGACGGTTGACCGCCATGGCGGTCTTTTCCGTGGTCTCGACGCCACTGGCCATAAGCGCCACCGAGTCGGTGACCATGCGCGTGTGATCAGCGGCCTGGGCTGCGCTGTTCATGATTTCAGAAGTGGCGGCCCGTTGTTCTTCGGCGGCCCGAGCCACTTCCTCGGTCATTTCATTGATGCTGATGATGGTCTCGGCCACCGCATCGACGGTCTTGACCGCCTCGTCTGTGGTAGCGCTGATCTCATTGGCCTGTTGATTAACGGAGGTGATTTCCATCTCGGTTTGATTGGCAAGGCTTTTAACCTCGTCCGCCACCACGGCAAACCCCTTGCCCGCTTCTCCGGCCCTTGCCGATTCGATGGTGGCATTCAGCGCCAGCATGCGGGTTTGTCCGGCAATCTTCTGGATCATGCCGACCACATTGCCAATGTTGGCGGCGGCGGTTGACAATGAAGACACCTTCAGATTGGCCTCTGTGACCCGCTGCTTGGCATCGACCGCCAACGCCGTGCTGTGTTCCGCCCGGTCCAGAATGCCTTTGGACGAGGCCTCCAATTCGGCGGTCGCCCCGGCCACGGTTTCCACATTGGCGCTGGTGGTCTGAATGGACAGCGCCACCTCCCTGGCACGTTCGCCCAGCTCAATGGCCACGTTGGTCAATTGCTGGGCGCTGTCGGACAATTCTGCTGATTGCAACGAAATATCGCCGACTGTTTCCTCAACCTCGACTTCCAGCGTCTCCGCCAAATTCAGCAACTCGCGCCGCAAGGTTTCCTCGCCTTTTAGCAAAATTTCGGTCTGTTCTTGGATGGCGAAG
>CAIYCT010000376.1 GCA_903924765.1 uncultured Rhodospirillaceae bacterium
CGGCGCAAGGCGATGGCGCCGGGCAACTGGTCTGGAGCGACTGGATGCTCATCTATCCGCGCCGCGTGCGTCGATGGTGGCATGTATTCCACAAGGCTCAATTCGCGTTAGGTAGGCATGACCGCATAAGTCATTAAAACCAGACGGTTCTCATTTACGCATGCTGGGCATAGTTTCCTTAACTTTCAATGGGTTGGCCTGGCCGTACCTACCTAACGCGAATTGAGCCTTCCACAATGCCGACACCAACGTCGAAATCGGCAAGCAGACCGTGGTCGATCATTTTTGGGGCGATTTGGACGAGCTGCCCGATGGTGAAGACGCTCGACAACTGGTCACTTACACGCTGATGGAGCGCTTGGTGCAGGCCAAGCTGCAAGCGGAGCATGGCGCCTACAGCCATTGGCAGTTCGAGTTGCGGATGGTGCTCGATGGCCCGCAAGGTGCGTGCGACACCTATACCATGATGCAATCGCCGGTGAGCTCATGCTGAGCGAATTGCCGCTGTGGATGGCCTTGCGGCTGACCGAGGGTTTGTTCGGCTGGAGCCTGGGCATCCAGACCTTGGAATATTTGCGCATGAAGCAGGCCACCGGCCCCCAAGGTTTGTGGGCCTGGTCGGTGGTGCGGCGGGAGATTCCGCAAGCCTGGATGCTGCGGGTGCTTGATGCCTTGTTCGAGCCGGGCGTTCATCAGTTTCATCTGTGGCTGCGGTTGTTGGCGGCGTTGGTGCTGATATTCAAAGGTGGTAGTCTCGCGCTGGTACTATTCTTGTTTTTGGGCAATTTGTTGATTCTGATCCGTTGGCGCGGCGCGTTCAACGGCGGCAGCGATTTTCTGACCCTGGTCGTGCTGACCGGACTGTTGATCGCGTACACCGTCGGCACTTGGGCGAGCCCCGATCTCGGTGCTCAAGCGGGCTTGTGCTACATCGCCATTCAGGCCATCTCCTCGTATTTCGTCTCGGGATGGGTCAAGATATTGCGCCCGGAGTGGCGCAGCGGCCAAGCAATGACGATATTTCTCAACGGTGCCGTCTACGGGCCCTTGCCGGACGATCATGTGTTGAGACGCCCCTCTCTGGCTTTCCTGGGCTCTTGGGCCTTCATCTTATGGGAATGCGCGTTTCCCTTCGCACTGGTCGATCCGGCGCATGCCGTGGGGTTTTGCGCGATCGCGGCTTGCTTTCATTTCCTGGTCTTCTGGTTTTTTGGCTTGAACCGGTTCTTTTGGGCCTGGATGTGTTCGTTTCCGGCGATTATATGGTGTGCGGGGCAGCGCTTTGGCCCGGACCTCATGGGCTTCATCAGCCAAGCTCCGAACCCATAAGCCGGGTAACGGTGCTGCGGCGCCGATATGACTATACAAGACCACGCGTTTCGGTGACTGTGATCAAGGAAATGCTCATCCTCGCTCTCCCACTCCGAGGCCGGGAATCGGGAGCGGGACAAAGCGCCTGAAAATGCCATGCTGATCGACGTTTTTTCCGATCTGGTCTGCCCGTGGTGCTATATCGGCATCCACCGGCTGGCGCGCGCCCTCAAGGAGCGGCCGCGACTCCGGCCGCAGCGGCGCTGGCACCCGTTTCTGCTCAGCCCCGACCTGCCCGACGCCGGTATCGACCGCGCGCTCTACCTGACCATCCGCTTCGGCAGCCGCGAGCGCGCCCGGCAAATGCTGGCGGTGGTCGAGGAAACCGCCCAGCGCGACGGTCTGCCGCTCAATCTCGCCCGCATCGCCCGCACCCCCAACACCCTCCAGGCCCATCGGTTGGTGCTGCTCGCCGAAGCCACCGGCAATGGCGAAAAACTGGTCGAGGCGCTGTTCGCCGCCTATTTCGTCGACGGCCTCGATATCGGCGATCCCGACCTGTTGATGGTGCTGGCCGCCGCCGCCGGAGTCGATTCCCAACAGGCCAAAACCTGCCTCGCTCAAAACGGCCACCCAGACCTCGCGAGCTTCCAGGCCGAGGTCATGAGCCACCAACTCGACCTCCACGCCGTGCCCTGCTTCATCTTCGAACGCCGCTTCGTCCTCGCCGGCGCCCAGGAACCGGTCGCCTTCCTCCCCCTGCTCGACCTCGCCGCCGGCGAAGCCGGCATCGCGGCGTGACGGGAACCGCTGACGCGGTGGCAAGGGGCCGCTGGCCCCCTGCACCCCCAGCCAAGGGTCGCGGACCCTTGGAACCC
>CAIYCT010000377.1 GCA_903924765.1 uncultured Rhodospirillaceae bacterium
ATCTACAAGAAAACCGGCGATTTGGTGCATCGCTACTACACCAATCAAGAACAGATCGACGGCGGCAAGAACGACAAATTCGCCGCCCTGTCCGACGCCGCCGGTTTGACCATGGGCTATTACGATGGGTCCAAAACCAGCCTGTGGCAATGGGCCAAGCGCTATACCCTGGCCGACCATTTCTTCATGGGCGGGTTTGGCGGATCGTTCTTCAACCACCAAATGTTCATTTGCGCCTGCGCGCCCACCTTCCCCAACGCGCCCGAGGCGTACGTCTCAAAGTTTGACGCCAACGGCCATGTGATCAAAGACGGCCCCGTCACGCCTGATGGCTTCGCGGTCAATACGCTGCAATCCTTCTACCAGCCGCACAGCCCCAAAATCACCGATCCCAAACTGCTGTTGCCGCCTCAGGATGCCCCCACCATTGGCGACCGCTTGTCAGACAAAGGCATCACCTGGGCATGGTATTCGGGTGGATTCAACGCCGCCGTGTCGGGCAAGGCCGAAGAGCTGTTCCAATTCCATCATCAGCCCTTCGCCTATTACCGCAAATATGGCGACGGCACACCTGATCGCGCCGCCCATTTGAAGGATGGCAAGGAGTTCCTCGAAGCCATAGATAAGGGTGCCCTGCCGCAAGTGACCTTCTACAAGCCCATCGGCGATCTCAACGAACATCCCGGCTACGCGGATGTCACCAGCGGCGACCTTCATCTGCAATTCATCTTGGATAAGCTGGAGCACAGCCCGCAATGGCCGCACATGGCAGTCATCGTCACTTGGGACGAGAATGGCGGCTTCTACGACCATGTGGCCCCGCCCAAGGGCGACCGCTGGGGTCCCGGCACCCGCATCCCCACTCTGGTGATCTCGCCCTTCGCCAAGAAGGGGTATGTGGACCACAAAACCTACGACACTCTGTCCATTCTGGCGCTGATCGAAAAGCGCTGGGGATTGAAGCCCTTGGCCGTCCGCGACGCCAAAGCCGATCCGCTTTCCGGTTCGTTCGAGTTTTCAAAGAAATAGGAAATGAGGAAAGCGAAGGGACTTGTCCCTTCGCACACCCCCCGTTGCGGCAATTCAACAAAAAACCCGGCTTATGGCCGGGTTTTTAATTCAGGGAATCGGGAGCGCGAGGGAACGAGTTCCCTCGCTTTACCTTTTATTCCGCCGGTGTGCCCGTAGGAGGCAGCGCAGGCTGGGCGCAATTGGCCGAGTCCACGTGCAGTTCCTTATCGCGCTTGGCGGCAATCTCGCGCAGACGGTTCATCACCGCGCCGGTACCGGCGGGGATCAGACGTCCGACGATGACGTTTTCCTTCAAGCCCATCAGCGTATCGACCTTGCCGGCCGTCGAGGCCTCGGTCAGCACGCGGGTGGTTTCTTGGAACGACGCCGCCGAGATGAAAGAATGGGTCTGCAACGACGCCTTGGTGATGCCCTGCAGCACCGGCGTGCCCGACGCAGGACGCTCGCCCGCCTTGATCGCCTTGTTGTTTTCGGCTTCGAACTCATGCCGATCGATCTGCTCGCCCACCAAGAAGGTGGTGTCGCCAGTTTCGGTGATTTCGACCTTTTGCAACATCTGACGGACGATCACTTCAATGTGCTTGTCGTTGATCTTCACGCCTTGCAGACGATACACGTCTTGGATTTCCTTGATCAGATACTGGGCCAGCGCAGGCACGCCCATCACCTTCAAGATATCGTGCGGCACGGGATTGCCGTCCATCAGGGCATCGCCCCGGCGGACATAATCGCCTTCCTGCACCGAGATGTGCTTGCCCTTGGGGATCAAATATTCGACAGGATCGCCGTTTTCCGGCACCACCAGAATCCGGCGCTTGGACTTGTAATCCTTGCCGAATTCAACCCGACCGTCGATTTCCGAGATAATGGCGTGGTCCTTGGGCTTGCGCGCCTCGAACAATTCGGCCACACGCGGCAGACCACCGGTGATGTCACGGGTCTTGGAGCCTTCACGGGGAATACGCGCCAACACGTCGCCCGCATTGACCTTGGTGCCGTTCTCAATGGACAAGATCGAGTCCAGCGACAAGAAGTACCGAGCTTCCAACCCGTTAGGCAGGGTCAGATGTTCGCCCTTATCGTTCATCAGCTCGACGCGCGGACGCAGTTCCGAACCGCGCGGCTGTTGCTTCCAATCGACCACCACCTTGCTGGCGATGCCGGTGGCTTCGTCCACCACTTCGCGCATGGACAGGCCTTCGACCAAGTCAACGAACTGAACCACACCCGCCGTCTCGGTGATGATCGGCAAGGTATAGGGGTCCCACTCGGCCAACTTGGTGCCTTTGGTGACCTTGGCGCCTTCATTGATCAAGATCTTGGCGCCGTAGGGAACCCGGTGACGAGCGCGTTCGCGGCCCTTCTCGTCGTTAAGCGCGATTTCGCAATTGCGGCTCATGACGATGCTGTGCCCGGACGAATTGACCACCACGTTGCGGTTCAGGATTGTCGCCACGGAATCACCCACCGCCTCGATCGAGGATTGTTCCGCGCCGCGCTGAGCAGCGCCGCCGATGTGGAAGGTACGCATGGTCAACTGAGTGCCGGGTTCGCCGATGGACTGAGCGGCGATAACGCCGACCGCTTCGCCCACATTGACACGGGTGCCACGAGCCAGATCGCGGCCATAGCAGGTACCGCAAACGCCGTCGGTGGATTCGCACGTCAGGACCGAGCGGATCATCACGGTTTCGATGCCTGCACCCTCGATCAGTTCGACTTCGTATTCACCGATGATCTCGGCGCGCGGAACGATGACGACGCCGGTGACCGGGTGAACGATGTCGCGCACCGCCGAACGGCCCAGGATTCGTTCGCCCAGCGGAGCGATGACGTCGCCGCCTTCCAATACCGCCGAAACCACCAAGCCTCTATCGGTGCCGCAATCCTCGTCGATAATGATGGCATCTTGAGCGACGTCCACCAAACGACGGGTCAAGTAACCCGAGTTGGCGGTCTTCAATGCCGTATCGGCCAGCCCCTTACGGGCGCCGTGGGTGGAGTTGAAGTATTCCAACACCGACAGGCCTTCTTTGAAGTTGGAGATGATGGGGGTTTCGATGATTTCGCCCGAGGGCTTGGCCATCAAACCGCGCATACCGGCCAACTGCTTCATCTGAGCGGCGGAACCGCGCGCGCCGGAATGGGCCATCATGTAGATGGAGTTCACCATGCGGCCCGGTTCCAGACGCGAGATTTCCTTCATCATGGCGTCGGCCACGTCGTCGGTACACTTGGACCAGGCGTCAACCACCTTGTTGTATTTCTCGCCCTGGGTAATCAGACCGTCTTGGTATTGCTGCTCGTATTCCTTGGCCCGATCTTCGGTGTCGCCCACCAACTTGTCCTTGGCCAACGGCACCACCATGTCGTCCTTGCCGAACGAAATACCGGCGCGGAAAGCGTGGCTGAAGCCCAGACCCATGACGCGGTCGGCGAAGATCACCGTCTCTTTCTGGCCGCAATGGCGATAGACCAAATCGATGACGTTCTGAATGTCCTTCTTGGTCAACAGACGATTGATGGACGAAAACGGCACCATGGGATTGCGCGGCAGGATCTCGGACAACAGCATGCGGCCAGGAGTGGTTTCCACGATCTCGATAATGGGGTTGTTGTCCTTGTCAACCGTCCGCAACCGGGTCTTGATCTTTTGGTGCAAATTGACGGTCTTGGCGGCCAAAGCCTCCTCGATCTCGGAAACGGTCGAGAACACCGGCGTGCGATACAAGAAAGCCTTGCCCGCCTCGACGGCCTTTTCCAACTGAGCAACCGAGGTGTACTCGAACGGCGTGCCGGGATTATCGACGTTGAACACGCGGATATCGTTGGTCGCCAGCGCGGCTTCCAGGACCTTGGTGTCCTTGATCTTCATCGCCCGGTGCACGGTGACGGCCCGGCTGGAGATGCGGCTCAGCAAACCGTCGGCGTCGTTGACGTCGATCTTGCGGTCGGTCGCGCCGGTAACATAGAAGAACAGCGACTTATCGGCCAAACCAGCCTTCAACTGGTCAAGGTTGTGAACCGGCAGGGCTTGGCCCGGCTGTTCGTCCCGTTCCATGGTGATATAATAGATACCCAGCACGATATCCTGCGACGGCACGATGATCGGCTTGCCGTTGGCGGGGCTAAGGATGTTGTTGGTAGACATCATCAGCACACGGGCTTCCAACTGCGCTTCCAACGACAACGGCACGTGAACGGCCATTTGGTCGCCGTCGAAATCGGCATTGAATGCGGTGCAGACCAGCGGGTGCAATTGAATGGCCTTGCCTTCGATCAGCACCGGCTCGAACGCCTGAATGCCCAAACGGTGCAAGGTCGGCGCGCGGTTCAACATCACGGGATGTTCACGGATGACTTCTTCCAGAATGTCCCAAACCTCGGGGCGTTCCTTTTCCACCATGCGCTTGGCGGCCTTGATGGTGGTGGCCATACCGTACAATTCCAGCTTGGAATAGACGAACGGCTTGAACAGCTCCAGCGCCAT
>CAIYCT010000378.1 GCA_903924765.1 uncultured Rhodospirillaceae bacterium
GCTCACTTCAAGTTAACAACTATACAGTGCTAAATGCTTTGATTGGCAATCGTTATGGCGGTGATGGAATCAGGACGTTTAACCTGCCAGACTTGCGCTCGCGCGCCGTTGTCGGCTGTGGCTTAAACACTATAACGGGCAAAGTCTATCAACTGGCTGAAGCGGGCGGTTCGGAAACCGTTGCCTTAACCGCAGCCCAAATGCCTCCCCATACCCATACGGTGATGGCCAGCACCCAAGAGGGCGCCAAGGCTGCCTATCCTGAGAAGCTGCTGTTCGGCAAGGTGGCGGTGCCCACCACCGCCCACCAACCCATCCCGATCTATGCCAATTTAGACAGCACCGCCACCGCCCTTAATACCGAAACTGTCGGGTTCACTGGCGGCGCCCAAGGCCATCCTAACCACCAGCCGTTTCTGGGCTTGGGCTACTTCATCGCCGTCTCCGGCCTTTTCCCAACGCGTCCGTAAGTGGTCGGACCGATCCGGTCCCCGCCCTCGGAAATGCGAACACCCCATTGATTCGTAAGGAGATCACTATGTCAGAGGCTTTTATTGGTGAAATACGGCTGTTTGCCGGAAACTACGCCCCCGAAGGATGGCTGTCTTGCGACGGTCGCGCTTTGAAAATCGCCGATGCCCAAAACCAAGCGCTGTATTCCCTGATCGGCATCACCTATGGCGGCGATGGCGTCCAAACTTTCAAATTGCCCGATCTGCGCGGCCGCGTGCCGTTGGGAGTCGGCCCCAACCCCCCCCCTGTTCCCGACCACCCTTGGTCAGCAAGGCGGCAGCGAAACCGTTACTCTGACCGAGGCAGAGATTCCCAAACACAACCACACTTTCAAAGCCGTGACCACGGCGGCGACCTCGCTATCGCCCTCGCTGTCGAGCACCCTGGGCAGCGTCGGAGCCAATTTTCTGTATTTGGACCCGACCAAGGTCGGAACGGACGCTCTTGCCATCTCAACTTTCCATGACACCGCCATCACCATCAACGTCAATGGCGGCAATGCCCATGACAACATCCAATACACCACCGCCATCACCTTCATTATTTGCACTCAAGGTCTGTACCCATCCAACTAAGCCACTTCACAGGAGACGATCATGGCAGATCCTTTTATCGGAGAAATCCGCGCCTTTTCTTTTAGCTTCGCCCCCGACAGCTGGCTGCTGTGCGACGGCAAGTCCTATGATTCCAGGACCTACGCCGCCTTGTCGGCGATCCTGGGCTTTGCCTTTGGCGGCAATCCGTCGCAAAACCAGTTCAACGTGCCCAACCTGAATGGCAGCGTGGTTGTTGGCGCGGGTGATGGACCGGAATTACAACCCTGGACTGTGGGCCAAAGCGGCGGCGACGCCGTCGTCACGCTTGGCGCCAATGAGGGTGTGCGCCATAGCCACGCTCTGATCGGCAAACACGATTCAGTCGGTACCGCCGGCAACAAGGGGATGACCGGCACGCCCAGCGCCGCCGTGGTCATCGACCGGCTTTTTCTGGCCCCAACCAATGCATTGGAACCCTTTTCCAACCCGCCCGCCGTCACCGGCTTGGATCCCAATGTGCTGTCGCCGGGCTATACCGCCATGACCACGCCGCACAATAACGACATGCCGTATTTGCCGTTGGTCTACGCCATTTGCTACAGCGGCGAATGGCCCTACAGGCCCTAGAGCAATAAATCTGGCGGCCTTCTTTTCCCTCTCCCCCAGCCTGTTCCGCAGACAACCATACAATTGTCGGTGAAGCCGACGGGGGAGAGGGTCAGGGTGAGGAGGCGCTGGTTGTGAGGGAGCGCTGTAGTCCAAGTGCAGCTCTCTTCTCCGACTCGAACTGCCGCCCACATCTCCCGCATTTGATAGTCTCGCTAAAAAATTACAACCATAGATTTGTTGGCTAAGCCATATAACTTAGGCATAACGTGTGTATTGAAGGTAAAATTATCTAAAAGCGTATAAATGTATGGAATAATTCTTTATAACATTGTGATTAAATAATTTTTTTAACTTTTGCATGCATTTGAACGATGACATCCTAATGAAACAGGTGGAGCATGATGAAAAACTCGTTGGATAGAAATGTTAAAATGTACGACAACAACTTTTTTCACCCTCCTGCCTTTCCGGACTTTCCCGTATGCAAGGATCAATTCCTGATGCGATGCGGCGCGCTCTTGACCCTCAAAGGGCTGAACGTGCTACCGGCGCAATGGACGCGTGATGTTGAATTTTTGTTCGAGATTTATGCCAACACGCGCCTTGACGAAGTGCGGGTGATGAATTGGAGCGACAAGGAAAAGACTTTGTTCCTGACCAGCCAGCTAATGGCCCAACACATTCATTATGTGACAGCATTTCCCAATGCTGCCTACGTAATCTTGCGCCAGGCCAATAAAGACATCGGTCGGGTCTATGTGGACAAAGGCCGCGAACACCTCCATTTGATCGACATTACCCTGCATCCCGATTACCGTCGCCAAGGCATCGGCAGCCAGATCATGACGGTTTTGACCGCCGAAGCCGACCGGCTGAAACTGCCGTTCAATCTGTCGGTGGATCAAAACAACCCGGCCCAAGGCCTGTACCGGCGGTTTGGCTTCGAACAAATCGAAGCGACCCCGCCTTACCTGCGCCTGCAACGCTCGCCCCTATGAATGGGTGGGCGAAAAGCCGGCCGAATCTGATCCCGCAAAACCGCTGCTCCCCGTGTGGTCAGCGATACTGGCGAAGGTAAGGACGGGCGAGGCCCAAACGGGACGCTCCTCCACCCGCGCAAGCGTACTGGAGGACTGGTCTGTTCTGTGGTCTTGCGGGTCAGTCATTTCAATCACTCCACTTTTAGGCCGCGCAGCCTTACCTCTAACAATTGCCATTTACCATAAACCGTCGTGTAGCGCATCAACTTAACCATCATCAGCTTCGGGCTTTTTCTTCCCAGCCGCCGCGCTCGTTTTGTTGGTAATAAACCAGTTCATGGCCCTGTTCTTTCCAATTTTTCCAGCGCTGCCGCGCCGCTTCCACCGCTTGTCCGTCATTGCCGTCGAACAGATCCAAACAGCGCTCCCACTGGTCCAACGCGCGCGGCGCGGCACCGTCGCACGCCACCAAAAGCGCGGCTTGGTTGGGATTTTCCTCGATGGCTGTCAGCCAGATGGGCTGATGCTCGGCGTTGCCGTCCTTGGCCGACCCATGGGGCAGCCACGTATCGTCGCCATAGGTCCACAGATGGTCATTCAGGAACTCGACCCGTTCGCTCGATCCGGCCAGCACCACCACCTTGGCGCCGCTGGCTACCGCTTTTTCCAGCAGCTTGGGCAGGACCTGCTCCAGCGTTTGACGGACCAGATGATAAAAGCCGATCTGCGCCATGGCCGCATCAGCCCTCGTAATAATCAGCGATCAGCCGGTCCAACAGCCGCACCCCGAACGCCGAGGCCCCCTTGGGAGTGACAGGGCCGTCCTTTTTGAACCAAGCCAAACCGGCGATATCCAGATGGGCCCACGGCGTGTCCTTGACGAAGCGCTTGATGAAGTGGGCCGCCGAGATCGACCCGCCGTCGCGACCGCCGGTATTCTTCATGTCGGCGATATCGGATTTGATCAGTTGGTCATAAGCGTCGCCCATGGGCATGCGCCAAATGGGTTCGCCGGCCTTTTTGCCCGCCTCGGTCAATTTGTTCGACAGTTTGTCGTCGTTGGAAAACAGGCCGGCATATTCGGTGCCCAAGGCCACGATGATCGCCCCCGTAAGGGTGGCCAGATCCACCATAAGTTTGGGCTTGAATTCCTGCTGGGTGTACCAGATTGCGTCAGCCAGAACCAACCGGCCCTCGGCATCGGTGTTGATCACCTCGATGGTTTGACCGCTCATGGAGGTGACCACGTCGCCCGGCCGCTGCGCTCCGCCCGACGGCATGTTTTCCACCAGTCCGACCACGCCGACTACATTGGCCTTGGCCTTGCGTCCGGCCAAAGCCGCCAAGGCCCCCACCACTGCCGCCGATCCAGCCATGTCCCACTTCATGTCTTCCATGCCCGCACCGGGCTTTAACGAGATGCCGCCGGAATCGAACGTCACGCCTTTGCCGACAAACGCCACCGGAGCCTCGTCGGCCTTGTCGCCGCCGTTCCACCGCATGATCACCAGTTGGCTTTCGCGGTCCGAGCCCTGGCCCACGCCCAGCAACGAGCCCATGCCCAGTTTCTTCATCTGCTTCTCGCCCAAGATCTCGACCTTCAAGCCCAGGGCTTCCAGCTTCTTGATCTCGGCGGCATAGGATTCGGGGTGGATCACATTGGCCGGTTCGGACACCAAGTCCCGTGCCAGGAACACTGCGTCGGCCACCTTGTCCATGGGCGCGAACGTCGCCTTAGCGCCCGTATGATTGCCAGTGGCGATCACCACTTTGCGCAAAGACGGCTTGTCTTCTTTCTTTTGCTTGGTTTGGTATTTGTCGAAGCGATAGCTGCGCAGCCGCGCGCCCATGGCGACGTGCGCGGCGAATTGACCGTCGGTCAGCGTCACGCCCGTCACCGGCTCGACCAACAGCCACAGTTGCTCCTCGCCCGAGGTTTGCACCAGGGAGATGGCTTTGCCGCCAAAGGCTTCCGCCGCCAGATCGTCAACGTCCTTGGGCTTGCCCAGGCCGATCAAAACAACCCGGTCCACCGCCAATCCGGCGGGGGCCAGGATGACAATGCTTTGATCCTTTTTACCTTCGAATTTGCCCGCCGCCGCCGCCCGCGACAACGCGCCCGCCACATGCTCGTCCAACGCCTTTGCCAACGGCCCCCAAATCTTGCCCTCGTAAACGGGTACGACGATGGCCCCTTGGGCCGGGAACTCTGGCTTGGCGAAGGTAATCTTCATGGTTTTTCCTTAGGGTAATTCTGGAGACGGAGTAACAGGCGCATTGTCGCTTAATTCTTCCGGTTTTGGAAGATGCCTGCCACCCACCGACAAGAAGGCGGCGCCTCCGGGAAGGGCCACGGCCATATTCAAGACGCCGAACACGATGGACAGGACCAACGACGAGCTTTGGGCGATGCCGATAAAACCGAATGAGCTGACCATGGCGGCTTCGCGCACGCCCCATCCGGCCACCGAAATAGGCAGGGTGGTCAACAGAAACACCGGCGGCACCAGCACCAGACAATCGACCACGCTGACCGGAATGTCCAACCCTCGCGCCAAGGCCCACACCACCAGCGACAGATTGATATTGCCGATCAAGGCGGTGAAAAACGACGACGCGGCGGTTTTGAGATGGAACGCGACCTTACGGGTGTCCGCCGCCAGATAACTGAGCGCGCGCACTGCGCGCCAATGACGCAAGGAATCGGGCAGCCGATCCAAGATGGACAGCACGAACACCCCAATCACGCCCGCAACCGACAGCAGCGGGAACACCCAAGCGCCAGGCAAATCGGGAACCCGCTCCAACAAAATCGGTTCGGAACACGTCACCAGCACCGCCAATGACAGCACCGTCGCCGCCCGCTCAAGCATCACCGAATTGACCGCGATGGACAGAGGCACGCCCGCCCGAACGGTACACCAAACCCGCACCGCGTCGCCCCCCACCAATCCCGGCAGCACGGTGGCGAAGAACGCGCCGATATAATAAAGCGCCATAATGCGAAAAGCGGTTAATTGCGCCGACAGCGCCCGCAGCACCACCCCCCAGCGCAAGGCGCCCAGCGCTAATTGCACCAGCATGAACCCGACGCCCAGCGCTAGCATGGACGGTTTCATGGATTGGAACCGGCTCCAGGCCTCGCCCAAATCGACTTTAGACAACAGCCACCACGTCAATCCGACGGAAAGGCCGCCTTTCAGCAGCCAGGGGCCCCATTTCCTGATCATCGACACATCCTAAATTTGACCGGGCCGAAGCATTAGCATAAACAAAGTCCCCATGACATATTCTTCTCTGCTCCCTCAGTTGGAATCCATCGCCCGGCGCGCCGGGGCGGTGATCATGGAGGTGTACGGCCAAGACTTCGCCGTCACCAACAAGGCCGACAATTCACCGGTGACCGAGGCCGATCAAAAGGCCGAAGCGATCATCTTGCCCGAATTGGCGAGGCTTACCCCCGCCATTCCTATCATCGCCGAGGAAGAAGTGGCCGCAGGCCGCATTCCCGAAATTCCCGACCGAACCTTCTGGCTGGTGGACCCGCTGGACGGCACCAAGGAATTCATCAAGCGCAACGGCGAGTTCACCGTCAATATCGGCTTGATCGAAAACGGTCAGCCCAGCCTGGGCGTGGTGTTCGCCCCTGCCCTTGGTCTGTTGTGGTCTGGCGCTGGCGCCGGCACCGCCACCGTAGTCGATGAAACCGGACAGCGCCGTCCCATCGCCTGTCGCGCTCCTCCCAAGGAAGGCGCGGTCGTGGTGACCAGCCGCTCCCACAACAACCCGGAAACCTTGACCCGTTGGCTTTCGGCTTTGCAAGCGCCATCTCTTGCCTATGCGGGTTCGTCGTTGAAATTCTGCAAGGTGGCGGAAGGCTTGGCCGATTACTATCCACGGTTCGGCCCCACCTGCGAATGGGACATCGCCGCCGCTCACGCGGTGCTTCTTGCTGCGGGCGGCGTCGTGGAATCCTTTCAAGGCCAGCCCATGGCCTACGGCAAACCCAAATTCCTGAATGCGGATTTTTTGGCAAAACGATATGCCTCATGAAAGCATAATTGAACCGGTGGACGACACCTCCCTCGACCTTGGAGCGCAGCTTTTGGCCCAAGGCAAGGTGGTGGCGTTCCCCACGGAAACCGTTTACGGACTTGGTGCGGACGCCACCTCGGACCAAGCCGTCGCCGCCATCTACCGCGTCAAAAATCGCCCCACCTTCAATCCGCTGATCATCCATGTGGCCCAACCAGCCCAAGCACGAAAACTGGTGGAAATCGATCCGCTGGCGCAAACCTTGATCGATCTATTCTGGCCCGGTCCGCTGACCTTGGTGTTGCCGCGCCGAGCTGACTCGCCGTTGTCGCTGCTGGCTTCGGCTGGTTTGGACACCATCGCTATCCGCATGCCCGATCACCCGGTCGCCTTGGCATTGATCGCGCGGGCGGATCGCCCCATCGCCGCCCCTTCCGCCAACCGGTCCGGTTCCATCAGCCCCACAACCGCCCTGCATGTGGAGCAATCCTTAGGGAATGACGTGGACTTGATTCTGGATGGCGGTCCCTGCCGAGTGGGAGTGGAATCCACCATTCTCGACCTGTCTGGGCAAACGCCCACCCTGTTGCGCCCCGGAGGCATCAGCGTCGAACAGATCGAGCTAGCCTTGGGTCGGCCCATCGCCCTGGGCGGCAATGACGGAGCTGTCAAAGCGCCGGGCATGCTGGCCAGCCATTACGCGCCCACACGCCTCTTGCGCCTGAACCAATCCAGCGCCCAACCCGGCGAGGCATTGCTGGCGTTCGGCCCCGGCTTCCCCGACGCCACCCTCAACCTGTCAGCAAGCGGCGATTTGACCGAGGCGGCGGCGCATTTGTTCGCCATGATGCGGGAGTTAGACAGCCCCCCCTACACGGTCATCAACGTCACGCCAATCCCCGAGCACCGATTGGGGCGCGCCATCAATGACCGGCTGCGCCGGGCGGCGGCACCCAAATGATCGACACCCTAAAGTCCATCGTTGGCTCCGCTCATTGCCTGACCGCGCCCCATGACATCGCCCCTTATTTGATCGAGGAACGGGGAAAGTATCACGGCAGCGCTTTGTGCGTGGTCAAGCCCGCCTCGACCGAACAACTGTCTCAGGTGGTGCGCACCTGTTGGGAAAACGGCGCGATCATGGTGCCTCAAGGCGGCAATACCGGCTTGTGCGGCGGCGGCGTGCCCCACAACAACGCCGTGGTCATTTCCACCGCCCGCCTCAATCGCATTCGCGCTTTTGATCCGCTCAACCGATCCATGACCGTCGAGGCGGGATGCATTCTCGCCACGCTTCAACAAGCGGCCGATGAGGCGGATTTGCTGTTCCCGCTCAGCCTGGGGGCACAAGGGTCGTGCCAGATCGGCGGCAATCTGTCCACCAATGCGGGCGGGTTGAACGTTCTGCGTTATGGGACCGCTCGCGATCTGACCTTGGGGCTGGAACTGGTGCTGCCCGACGGGCAAATCTGGAACGGCCTTTCTGGTCTGCGCAAAGATAATACCGGCTACGATCTGAAGCATTTGTTCATCGGGGCCGAGGGCACGTTGGGCATCATCACCGCCGCCACGCTCAAACTGTTTCCCAAACCACGCTCGGTGGAAACCGCCTTCATCGCCCTGCCCGGAGTGGATCAGGCGCTGTCCCTCTTGGCCTTGGCGCAAAAGACCAGCGGCGACCAGGTCTCGGGATGCGAACTGATCCCACGCATCGCCTTGGATTACTGGCTGGAGTATGGGATCGGCGCGATCGACCCCATCCAAAATTCCTCACCCTGGTATCTGCTGCTGGAGCTGGAATCGCCCCAGGCGAGCGGCATGACCGCGATCATGGAGCAAATCCTGGCTGATGCCTTAGAACTGGGCTGGGCCACGGACGCGGTTCTCGCCGCCTCGGACGCGCAACGTCAAACCCTGTGGCGTCTGCGCGAGGACATCCCTGCCTTGCAGAAACGGGCCGGGGCCAGCATCAAGAATGACATCGCGGTCCCGGTCTCCGCCGTCCCCGACTTGATCCGCCGAGGCACAGCCGCCATGCAAACCCTGCTGCCCGGCGTGCGGGTGGTGGCGTTCGGCCATGTGGGCGACGGCAACATCCATTTCAATTTGTCGCAGCCAGTAGGGACCGACGGCTCGGAATTCTTGGCCCGCTGGGACGAGGCTTGCGGTTTGATCAACGATCTGGTGGTCGAATTGGGCGGCAGTTTCTCGGCCGAACATGGGATCGGCCAACTGAAAGTGGACGAGATGATCCGCCTGAAACCCGCCCTGGACATCGACCTGATGCGCCGCATCAAAGCCGCCCTAGACCCAAAATCGCTGATGAACCCAGGAAAGGTTGTGCGGTAATCGGCTGGTCTGTATGATCTGGCCGATGTTGGGGATATCGCGCTACATATTTCGTCAATTGATGACCGGTTTGGCCTTGGTTTCCATGGCCTTGCTGTGCGTCATGTGGCTGACCCAGTCCTTGCGGTTCATTGAATTGATCGTCAATAAGGGGCTGTCGATCGTCCGTTTCCTGCAATTGACCTCTTTGTTGATGCCCAGCTTTCTGGTGGTGATCATTCCCATCTCGCTGTTCACCGTGACGTTGTTCACCTACAACAAGCTCAACAATGACCGTGAATTGGTGGTGATGCGCGCGGCGGGACTGTCGCACTGGAGCTTATCTCACCCCGCTTTGATTTTGTCCGCAGCCGCCACCGTTTTCAGCGTATTCCTGACTTTATGGTTCATCCCCTGGACCATGAGGTCCTTCCACGACCTGCAATGGTCGATCCGCAACGACATTTCCAACGTTCTGCTGCAAGAAGGCGCCTTCAACAAATTCGGCGAAGGCGTGACCATTTATGTAGGCTCGCGCTCACCGGCGGGGGAATTGATCGGGCTGTTGGTTCACGACCGCCGAAAACCCGAACATCCCGTTACCTTGATGGCGGAACGCGGCGCCTTGGTGCAAACGGAAAACGGACCGCGCGTGCTGATGATCAACGGCAACCGCCAGCAGGTCAGCGTCGAGGACGGCAAGCTTTCTGTGCTGTACTTCGATGAATACACGCTTGATTTCGTTTCGTCTGCCAGCGAGGAAGGCGGACGCCATCGTGATGCGCGCGAGATGACCATGGCGGAATTATACCACGTCCATAAAGACAGCACGGCCCTATCCGAGTATCGCAAGGCAAAGGTGGAAATCCATCAACGCTTCAGCTCGCCGCTGACCAATTTTAGTCTGCCGTTGCTTGCCTTGGCCTGTTTGTTGCCGTCCGGCTTCAACCGCCGAGGGCAATTGAAGGACTTAGGGGTCGCCACCGCCTTGATGGTGATTTGCGAGTCCGCGTCGTTGGCAGCCTCGAACCTTGCCACGGCCAATTTATTTTTCGTGCCGCTGATGTATCTTGCGGCCCTGGTCCCAATTCTGGGCTGTGTGTTCGTGCTGCGAGAGTATGGAGCCGCTTGGAGACGTCATTCTTTTCTGGGTTCTGCGGTCTAATGCGCCTGTCCATCGCCTTTCTTC
Organism: uncultured Rhodospirillaceae bacterium; assembly: GCA_903924765.1. Lineage (GTDB taxonomy): Bacteria > Pseudomonadota > Alphaproteobacteria > Rhodospirillales > Magnetospirillaceae > CAIYCT01. The sequence goes on from CAIYCT010000378.1 coordinate 10,191, forward strand.
TATCGTCGAGCACCCTTGTCGCCCCCCTTGCGCAGGCCAAGGCCGATGATGTTGCTTGGCCGCAAGTGGGCGGATGGGGCCAAGCTTGGTCCAACTCTGTGGGGACCGCCGCAACCACGCCACAGTCATCGTCTCTTCCCCCAGTAACGCCCCGCCCCCTGGCTCTGCCAGAAAGCTCTGGGACAACACCCCGCAGAGTCTCCGCCCCCGCGCCCAAACGCGGCGGAGCCGCTCCGTCAAGTAATCGTTCCGCCGATGATGACAGCGACCGCCCGATCAAGATGACCGCCGACGAAGTCAGCCACGACCAGGAACTGGACATCGTCACCGCCCGGGGCGCGGTCGAAGCCTTTCAAGGCCGCCGCCATCTGCAAGCCGACACAGTGACTTACAACGTCAGACAAGGCATCGTCGCCGCCGTCGGCAATGTCATCTTGGTGGAACCGACCGGCGAAGTAACAAAGGCCGACTATTTGGAATTGACCAATGATTTCGGCGCGGGCATCGCCAAGGAAATCCGCTATCTGGCTATCGACAAATCCCGCGTGGTCGCCACGTCGGCGACCCGATCCGGCGGCAATCGCACAGATTTCGACCATGCGACCTACACGCCGTGCGAACCGTGCAAGGACCACCCAGAAAAAACCCCGCTGTGGCAAGCAACCGCCCGGCAGGTGACTCATAATCAAGAAGAAAAAACCGTCGAATACCGGGATGTCTGGCTGGATGTCGACGGGGTTCCCGTCCTGTACTCACCCTATTTCTCGTCCCCAGACCCTTCTGTCAAGCGGATGAGCGGTTTCCTCACGCCGACCTTCGGCAGCAATCGAACCTTGGGGAAGAACATAACAATTCCATACTATTATGTTCTTAATCCGCAAGAAGACATTACGCTCTATCCCCGCTTCATGCTGTCCCGCTTTAGCAAGGCGCCCAACGTCGATACGGTGGACAGCGAGATCTTCTCCCGTCTCAATCTTGGGTTCGAAGACCGTTGGACCGGTTATTATGGAGCTGTGCGCAATACCGGCAGCTTTGGAGTAAACCCCGACGATGGCAAAATGCGCGGCATGTTTACCGGCAAGGGCATTTTCGACATCACCACCAATTGGCGGGCGGGGTACCAAATTTCGCGCATGAGCGACGACACCTACTCGCGCATTTATGGCTATGCGATTCCGTCGGACAAGCCGTTCCTGACCTCCCGAGTTTATAGCGAAGGCTTCTGGCAGAAAGATTACGCCGTCATCGAATCCTTCGGTTTTCAAGGCATCACGCCCACGACCGACGCGACGACTCAATCTCCCTGGGTCATGCCCCACGCCAGCCTCACACACCTAAGCACCCCCGGAAAATGGGACGATTATTGGACCATCTCCAGCGATACGCTGACTTATACCCGTCAAACCGGCATCAATGCGTCGCGCGTCTCTAACAAGGTGGGGTGGACTCTGCCTTACCGAGACGGCTTGGGCAGCGTGTGGAAGGTCGTAACATCGGCGCAAACCGACGCTTATCACTCGGACGGCAATTCCACCTACGGTTCCAGCTTCACCGGGCGCGCAATCCCGCTGATATCGGTCAATTGGTCTTATCCCTTCGTCAATACGTCGTCCAGCATCCCCCAAACCATCACCCCCATGGGCATGATCGCCGCAAGCCCCAATGCGGGCAACCCGCACCGATTGCCCAATGAGGATTCCATCGATTACGAATTGGACGACATCAACATCTTTCAGCCCAATCGAACCGCCGGTCTTGACCGGGTGGAAGAAGGCGTCCGCGGCGCCTATGGCGTGCGTTGGGTAGGAATGACCCGGCATGGCGACATTCAAGCCCAATTCGCCCAAGGATGGCGAGGCCATCAGGACCAAGCGTTCAATGACATAACCGGCTATAGCGGCAGCCTCTCCGATTACTTGGCGCAGCTTACAGTCGAACCCGCCAACAATCTTCGAATTTCCGACCGCATTCGATTGGATAAGGATACGTTGTCGGCCAAACGCAACGAAGCCTCAATCGACATCGGACCGACGGCGCTTAAAGGCAGCGTCAGCTATTATTACTTTGAAAAAACGTCTCCTAACGCGCCGACCACTTTTGGCACCAGGCAGCAAATCTATTATAATGTCAACAGCGAGATCAGCCGCTACTGGAGCTTAAGCGCCGGATATCAGATGGATTTGGAAACCCACGGAAGCCCCATCGGATGGCAAACGAAATTGACCTATAATGACGAATGTTTCGCTCTGATTGGCTCTGTGGTACGGAACTTTACCTATCAGAACGATTATCTCGGCGGACTCACTGTCTCGGCGAACGTCGTGTTCAAAAGCTTTGGTCAGATGCCCTTCACTCTTTTCTCGGATTAGTCCCATGCGCAGGATCATCATTGCCGCCTTTCTTTTCCTGATGGCCGGTCTCGGCTTGGTCGCAGACGCCCTGTCCACCCATGCCTGGGCCGACGACCAAGATCGAATCGCCGCCGTGGTCAACGACGAGGTCGTCACCGTGCGCGACTTGGAAGAACGGGTTAGGATGGCTTTGGCGCTGTCGCAGTTGAAGGATTCCGTGGAATCCAGAAAACGCGTCGTGCCGCAAGTGCTGCGCAAAATGATCGATGAGCATTTGGCCATGCAAGAATCCAAGCGCTTTAAAATGTCCGTCAGCAGCAAGGAAGTGGATGAGAACATCCACTTCGTCGAAAAGCAAAACAACATGCCCGAAGGCACATTAATTGCCGAATTGGGCCGGATTGGCGTCTCGGCCGAGGCTTTGCGCGAACAATTCACCGCCGACATCACGTGGCAGCGCTTGTCCATCGGCATGTATCAACAAACGATCAAGGTGGGTGACGACGAAATCACCGAACGCATGGAAGCAATCGCAGCCAAATTGGGCAAGCCCGAATACCTGGTTGCCGACATCACCTTGCTGGTGGATCAACAATCTCAGGAAGAAGCGACTCGCAATCTGGGCGAGCGTTTGATAGAGCAATTGAAGGCAGGCGCGCCGTTCCCGGTTTTGGCGTCGCAATTTTCCCAATCGGCCAGCGCCGTCAGCGGCGGCAATCTGGGCTGGATCAGCGAAGATGGCGTGGATGATGAATTGTTTGCCGTGATCAAGGAGATGACGCCGGGCACGGCCTCGAAACTGATCCGCACGTCGGACGGCTTTCACATTGTCGCGCTAGTCAGCCGACGCATCGCTGGCACCGGCATCAATGGCGCAGAATCCACCATCACCTATTCCAAGATCGTGTTGCCCCTTCCGGCCAAGGACCCGCCACCCAGAAACGTTTTGATCTCCAAGGCCGACACGTTGATGCGGGGGCAAAGATCCTGCGATGCCTTCGACGCCAAAGGTAAGAAGGAAGGTGCCGTCAGCCAGGAACGCATCGGTCCGTTGAAGCTCGCAAGCCTTCCGCAAGCCACGCAATCGCTGTTGATGAACGTCCCAGCCGGAGAAATCGCGTTACCGGTCGAAGACATCAAAGGTGTCTCGGTTTATATGATGTGCCGTCGCGAAGACAAATCGGCTCCGCTGCCGTCTCGAGAAGCGGTGCGCCGCCAAATCGAAGGCGAGCGCATCGATTTGCTGGCCACCCGTCATATGCGCGACCTGCGTCGCGCCGCTTTCATCGATACCCGCCTGTGACCCCCATCGCGCCCCTTGTCGTAACCATGGGGGAACCCGCCGGAATCGGTGGCGAGATCACGCTTAAAGCTTGGCTTGGCCGAGCGCAAACCCGGCTTCCCACATTCTTCGCCATCGACGACCCGTCTCGCTTGGCCGAACTGGCCTGCGCCTTGGGCTGGACCGTTCCCTTGGTGGAAATCGCCACACCCGACCAAGCCCTGTCCGTGTTCGAGCATGCCCTGCCGGTCCTGCCGCTGTTCTTAGGCGTGACTGTCAAACCGGGCCAGCCCGAGCCCGATTGCGTGCGCGTCGTCACCCAATCCATCAAAACCGGAGTCGATCTGTGTCTGGCGGGTAAAGCATCAGGCTTGGTCACCAACCCCATCCATAAGGCCGTCATGCATCAAGGCGGGTTCCCCTTTCCTGGCCACACCGAATATCTGGCCTCGCTGCTGGGGGTGGAGAACCGCGAAGTGATGATGCTGGCCTGCCCGGACTTGAAGGTTGTGCCAGTCACCATCCATGTCTCGCTGGCCTCGGCCATCGCTACTCTGACCGAAGACAGGATCGTCGAGATTGCGCGGACCACAGCCCAGGCGTTGATCCGGGATTTCGGCATTGCCAATCCCCGGCTGGCCGTGGCCGGACTCAATCCCCATGCGGGCGAGGACGGCCATATGGGGCGCGAGGATCTAGACATTATCGCGCCCGCCGTCAAACGTCTGCAGGCCTTAGGGATCGACGCCAAGGGACCGCTGCCGCCCGACACGATGTTCCACAGCCAAGCCCGCGCTACCTATGACGTGGCCCTCTGCATGTATCACGATCAGGCGCTGATCCCCATGAAGACCTTGGGATTCGATGTAGGCGTCAACGTGACCCTGGGACTTCCCATCGTGCGCACGTCGCCCGATCACGGCACCGCGTTCGATCTGGCCGGATCCGGAACCGCCAACGAGAAAAGTTTGGTCCAATCCCTTCGAATGGCGGATGAAATTGCCAGACATCGCGCCGCTTAAGCCCCTGCCGCCGCTGCGCGAAGTCATCGCCAACCATGGTCTGAGCGCCCGCAAGTCCTTGGGGCAGCACTTCCTTTTGGACATGAATTTGACCCGGCGCATTGCTCATGCGGCTGGCGACTTAAGCAATGGCACGGTGATAGAGATCGGCCCCGGTCCCGGCGGTCTGACCCGCGCCCTGCTGGAATGCGGCGCCGCCCATGTCATCGCCATCGAACGCGATGACCGCGCGGTGGCCATCGCCCATGAATTGGCCGAAGCCTATCCCGGGAAGTTGGAGGTCATCGCCGCCGACGCCCTGGAGATTGACCTCAGCGTTTTGGGCACGGCTCCGCGCCGCATCGTCGCCAATCTGCCCTACAACATCTCGACCCCCCTGCTGATCCAATGGTTCGATCATATCGAGGCCTTTGCCAGCTTCACCGTGATGCTGCAAAAGGAAGTGGTCGACCGGTTGGCGGCCGAAGCCAACACATCGGCCTATGGCCGCCTGACCGTGCTGACCCAATGGCTGTGCGAAGTGCGGCCTTTGTTCAATGTGGATCGCAAGGCGTTTACGCCTCCTCCGGCGGTGATGTCGACGGTGGTGTCGCTTGTCCCTCGGCCCCAGCCCCTAGCTGCAGCTCGGCGCGAGACTCTGGAAAAAGTCACCGCCGCCGCGTTCGGACAGCGGCGCAAGATGTTGCGCTCCAGCATGAAATCCCTGGGGGATGTGGATTCCTTGCTGAAAGCAGTGGGCGTTGACCCGACGAGACGCGCAGAAACACTGACGGTAGAAGAATTTTGTGCTATTGCTCAGATCCTGGGCTAAACTATCGCGCAACATGCGAGACAGTTTAATGAATGCGCCGTTAATGTCGCCTGTAGTTAACGAGGGCGATCCCTTGGATCAAGAAGCCCTTGCTGAACTTTTAGCATCGCCAGTACAAGCGGGCGACATGGAGGCGCTTGACCTTCTTTACCGCTGCTGGAACCGCAACACAAGATTGTCCCAAGACGACCGGTTATTGATGGTCGCCCAGAATTTAACCATCAGTTTCGGCTTGCCTAACCGTTTGCCCATGGCCAGTTCTCGGGCATGGCGCATGTTGGCACCCCACACCTATGCCATTGATTTTGCAAGTCAATTACGAGAAATCGTCTTGTCCATCAAGCTGTGGCAAGATAGCCGAACGGAATTTCTGATCTTGGAATTCGGCGAAATGGACTTGATCGAATATATGTTCGAATCCCTGGATATAGGCGCCCATGCGGATTTGCTGTCGACAGTGATGACCTTCAAGGTCTTGTCCATGCGCCGCGCTGGCTTGTTGCGCCGCATCCCGGCGCGGGTCGAACGACAATTCGCTCCGCTGGTGGAATCCGGACGCGCCGATCTTGCGGTCGCCGAATTGGCCAAGGTTAAGGAATTCCTGGATCGTTTCGCCGGACCGGAAGGATTTGCCCCCATCATCGACGCCGCCCGCAATGCCTCCGCCCGGATCGAGAAAGACATGGACGTGCTTAAGGCAGCAGCGGATTCGGCTGTCATATCGCTGGAATAGCTAATTCCCGCTATTGTGCCGCTTGGCCGCCTTGAACCCTTGAGCCGCTTCCCGCTTTCGCTCGGCCAGGACCTCCGTCAGCGTCGAGTCCAATATGCCGCGCCGGTCGGCGATTTGATGCAGGCGCAGATCCGGGGTTTCGTTGAACTCGACCAACACCGCGCCGTCATCTACCGGAGCCACATCCCATCCCACCAACGGCAGTTCGGGGATGACCTTGGCGGCTTCCAGAGCCACCCCAACCACATCGCTCCAATTGGGCACGGCCAGATCGGCGAAAGATTCTCCGGTTTCGGGATGATGGCTGATTTCGTCGAAGTCCCTATCCACCCGCTGCACCACGCGCAGCACCCGGCCGCTGTCCAAATCAAGCTGCGCCAACAAATTGCCGTCGCGCCAGAAATTGTCGGCGCTGTTGAAACCACATGGAATTTTCCAGCATGCCCGCAGCATGGTCGGTTGTCCGCGCCGCAACAAGGTCAACACCCGCACCGTCGTCAAACGATTGCCGCATAAGGGGCGCAAGGAGGAGTGCGGCGACGCCCGGCGTTGGAACAGATAGCCGCTCCCGGCAAAGGCCTGAGCATAGACGATGAATTCGTCCACCGTCAGAACCGCGCCTTGAGTGTCGATCAGACAATCCCGCTCGGGGTCATAGCGTTCTAGGCTGGCCGAGCCCAAACTTTGATGCCCGGCTATGGGCTTGGCGAACAGCGGATAATCCTGGCTGGAGCGCAGGAAGTCTCGCAACTCGTCGGCATTGCGCTTAAGAAAAAAGGTCTCCATTCCAACCCGCTCGCGGAACATCGCCACCGTTTGCAGAACCGGAAAGCCATGCGCGGCGAATAGAATATCTGTGGTCAGTTTGTTGTTGACCAACCCGTACAAATCCACCCGGAAATTGGCCTGCATCCAAATCTTTTGCGCTTGGCGGAAGCCGACGAAGGCGGTCTTATCGACGCCGCCATACCAGTCCTGATCGAACAGACGCATGGCGACATAATCCTGTGACGACAAGCGTCCGCGCCCCAGGCGCAAGCGCGCCATTTCGGCCAGTAAGGCAAGCGGGCTGCGGCCGCTTTGCGCGGCGATGCGTGACAAAACCGTTGAAAACGTTTCGTCCGCTTGCTTTTTTTCGGCTTGATGCCCCATGCGTTCCGCCCTTTGCACGCCCTAAACGCCAGCCACAATGGCATCGATCGAGCACAGGACAAAGCCCCGTGAACAATCAGACCCAACCGACACAGGCAAATACCCTACTAATTAAATTTACTATTGGCTAAATTAACCAAATGTGCTTAACTTTATGCATTCTATCCGACCGGGATCGCGACGCCTAAGTGTTTGAATAAATGGGTGCCGCCCGCGCATCACCGCCATATCCTGGGTCGTAGCGCAAGGATAGTGGCTCCGTGAAAAAACCATTTTTCTTGACAGGGTTTATGAGCTGGCTATTCCCCCAGCCGCCACCCTCTCCAACAAAGCCCTTGCCAGACAAGGCTTTAATCGAGTCGTCCAATCTTGTGAAAATGGCCAGGCATCGCCGCCGTGGCTGCCTGGATCGCTCGGCGTTTCTGGAAGCAGTCCGGGATTTGGCCAAGGACGAACGGACCAAGGACATGCGGCTTCATATCCTATCGCTGGCGGACTTTAAGGAAGCAGTGGCGGGGAAATGGGACCGCCTGGGTAAATTGATCTCCGTTGCCGTCGAGGCCATCGCTCGCCAACATATGGACCATCACAACGACATCTTCACCCAATTCGACGCCGAATTGTCGTTTATCGCCATTCCCTTTACCCCGCGCCAACAGGTCCGCGCCCGCGTCTCCGCCATAGCCCGCGATGTGGCCGGTCAATTGTTCGGCGACGTGATCGTCAATGGACGCAGGCCGCAAGTGATCGTCACTAGCATTTCACTTGCCGCCGCCATGGCGAAGGACGGAACGATCAATCACCGCGCCGTGACCGCCGCAGTAACCCAAGCCAGCGCCTTGCTGAAGCCTGCCCATCACTCGGCCAAGGCTCCGGCGGTTGCCTTGTCCGCCCCCCATCGCGCCACTTTGACCGCACTGATGCAGGAAGGCGACACCCAACCGGTCAGCATCTCGGGAGACGGGGGCTCTTTCCTCAACGAACCCCTCACCGACTGGTTTGACCGTCAAATAGAGGAGCGCGCGACCTTGACACCCCCATCCTCCTCCTCCATGACCGGCGACACCAAATTAACTTTGTTGTGGACCCCGACCTGGGTCACCGCGCAAAAAACCATGGGTGCGTTCCAAGCCCGCCTGGTCCGCCGCGACACCGACGAGTCCGCGCCGTTGGAAGGCTGTAACGCCTATATCGGGACCAATCCGGTCGAGACCTTGACCCTGGACCGCTTCGTCGCCACCCGGACGGCGCAGGAATTGAAGCGGCTGCATTTAGCCGGTCAGCATGCCGGATTGACTGCGGCGTTTCACTGGACGTCCTTGGCCCCCCGTTGGCGGGATTGCATTCGCCTTCCCATTCTGGATTGTCCACAGGCGGCGCGGAAGAAATTGCTGAAGATCGAAATCTTCGGCCTTTCGAAAAGCATGCCCCATCATCTATTCGACACCTTGTTCGATCCCATCGAGGGGATGGGATGCGACGTGATGGCGCGGTTGGCGTTGGGCGATCTCGATATGATGCCGCTGTTGCGCACGGTCAAGGCGGTGGGCGTCGATCTGGCCGAATTGAAGGAACAAGAGCGGGTCGGCGACGAGGAATTGTACAAGCGCATCGACGCCTTCCGCGCCACAGCGCGAAATCATAAACTGGCCTGCTATATCTGGGGCGTGCGCCACCGGCCATTGGCAGCGAGGATTCTCAATTCCGGCTTCTCGTTGGTCAACGGCCCCGGCATCATGTGCGATTTAAGTCACCCCAGCCTAGCTCGGATCAACGAAAAAATCGCCTGACATGAAATAAGTCGCCTGACCTGTCTGGCCGCTTCGCGTCATGCTATCGTGAGCATGACGCGCTTGCCGGAGATAGCCCCATGGAAAAACCGTTCCACCGCCTGGAGCAAATTCTTCAACCGCAAAGCGAACTGCGAGCGAAGATCACTCGGGCAACACGAATCCCCGAAACGGACTGTATTCTTCCACTGATCGAAGTGGCGCGGCAAACGGCGGTGCAGGCGCAAATGACCGAAAAGCTGGCCCTCGCTTTGGTCGAGGCCTTGCGGCGCAAGCAGGGGCATTTGGGGATGGTGGACGGGCTGATCCACGAATTCTCCTTGTCCAGCCACGAAGGCGTCGCGCTGATGTGCTTGGCCGAGGCCTTGCTGCGCATTCCCGACGATGCCACCCGTGACGCCTTGATCCGCGATAAGATCAGCGCCGGGGACTGGCGCTCCCATCTGGGACACAGCCCATCGCTGTTCGTCAACGCCGCCGCCTGGGGTCTGCTGATCACCGGGCGCTTAGTGTCCGCCACCAGCGAAATCACCCTATCGGCATCCTTGACCCGCCTGATAGGCAAGGGCGGCGAACCCTTGATCCGCAAGGGAGTGGATATGTCCATGCGGATGATGGGCGAGCATTTCGTCGCCGGTCAAACCATCGCCGACGCCCTGGCCCATGCCAAACATTGGGAGGCCAAAGGCTTTCGCTATTCCTACGACATGCTGGGCGAAGCGGCTTGTACCGCCCAAGACGCCACGCATTATTTCCAGGCCTACCAGACCGCCATCCACGCCATCGGCGAGGCGGCGGCCAAGCGCGGCATCTATGACGGCCCCGGCATCTCGATCAAATTGTCCGCCTTGCATCCCCGCTATTGTCGGGCGCAGCGGGAGCGGGTGATGATCGAACTGCTGCCCAAGGCCCTTGACCTTGCCATCTTGGCCCGCCAATACGATATCGGCCTGACCATCGACGCCGAGGAAAGCGACCGCTTGGACTTGTCGCTGGATATTCTGGAAGCACTGAGCCTGCATCCTTCCATGGAAGGGTGGAACGGTCTGGGCGCGGCGGTGCAGGCTTATCAAAAACGTGCGCCCTTCGTGCTGGATTTCCTGATCGATCTGGCGCGGCGTAGCCGCCGACGGCTGATGATCCGCTTGGTCAAAGGAGCCTATTGGGACAGCGAGATCAAACGCGCACAGATCGACGGACTGGAGGATTTCCCCGTCTTCACCCGCAAGATTCACACCGATTTATCCTATCTGGCCTGCGCCCACAAATTGCTGCAAGCGCCCGATGCGGCGTTTCCCCAATTCGCCACCCACAACGCCCAGACCTTGGCCGCTATTCACACCATGGCTGGCGAGAATTTTTACGGCGGCCAGTACGAATTTCAGTGCCTGCACGGCATGGGAGAGCCGTTGTACGACGAGGTGGTCGGCCCCGGCAAACTGAACCGCCCCTGCCGCATTTACGCTCCGGTGGGACCGCACCGGACCCTGCTGGCTTATCTGGTGCGGCGGTTGTTGGAAAACGGAGCCAACACCTCGTTCGTCAACCGCATCACCGACTTGGGCGTACCGGTGGACGCGCTTGTAGCCGACCCGGTAGAGAGCGCCGCCGCTCTGACGCCCGTGGGCTCGCCTCATCCCCTTATCGCCTTGCCCAAAAATCTGTTTGGCGCCGAGCGCCCCAATTCCGTTGGCATTGATCTGTCCAACGAACAAAGTTTGGCCGTGATGAGCGCCGATCTGGCGGCGTGCGGCCCGCTGGCGGATAATCCCGGCTCCGCCACACCGCACCAGATCGAAACCGCCATCGCCCAAGCGACCCGATCCGGTTGGGCCGCCACACCGCCCACCGACCGCGCCGCCTGGTTGATTCGCGCCGCAGATATGCTGCAAGCGAGGCGAGCCGATCTGATCGGCCTGCTGGTCCGCGAGGCGGGAAAAACCCTGCCCAACGCCATCGGCGAAGTTCGCGAAGCAGAAGATTTCCTACGCTATTACGCCGCCCAAATCTCCGAATTCCACACCGACTCCCATATTCCGCTGGGACCCGTGGCCTGCATCAGTCCGTGGAACTTTCCCCTGGCCATCTTTATCGGCCAAGTATCGGCGGCGTTGGCGGCGGGCAATGCCGTCCTGGCCAAACCGGCTGAGGAATGCCCGCGCATCGCCACCCTGGCCGTGGACATCCTGTATGAAGCGGGCGTTCCCGCCGACGCGCTTCACCTGTTGCAGGGCTCGGGCGAAGTGGGGGCGCGCTTGGTTTCCGATCCCGGCATTTGCGGTGTGATGTTCACCGGCTCGACCGAGGCTGCCAAGCACATCCAGAGCAATTTGTCTCAGCGCTTGAGTCCCGACAGCCGCCCCATTCCGTTGATCGCTGAAACCGGCGGTGTGAATGTGATGATCGTCGATTCCTCGGCCCGGCCCGAGCAGGTTGTCAGCGATGTTATAACGTCGACCTTCGACAGCGCCGGTCAGCGCTGCTCGGCCTTGCGTGCGCTGTGTCTGCAACAAGATTGCGCCGACGCCATCCTATCCCTGCTGATCGGCGCCATGGAAGAACTGACCATGGGCGAGCCGGACGATCCGGCCACCGATGTGGGGCCGGTGATCAGCGATCAGGCCAAGCGCGGCTTGTTGGACTACATCGATTCCATGCGCGCCCAAGGCCATACGATCCATCAACTCGCCTTGCCCGTCCCCTGCCGCGACGGCGCATTCGTCCCGCCCACAGTAATCGAGATCGATCATTTGGGACAGTTGCAGGGTGAAGTATTTGGGCCGGTGCTGCATGTGCTGCGCTTCGCCCATCACCAGATGGATCGTTTGATCGACGAGATCAACGGTCTGGGCTATGGCCTGACCTGCGGCATCCAGACCCGAATCGATGAAACCATTGCCCGCGTCACCCAGTCGGTCGCGGCGGGCAACATTTACGTCAACCGCACAATGATCGGCGCGGTGGTGGGCGTGCAGCCTTTCGGCGGACAGGGGCTGTCGGGCACCGGACCCAAGGCCGGAGGGTCGTTGTATCTGCGTCGATTATTATCGCAATCCCCACTGCCCGAAGCATCAAACCAACCGACAGAACCCGCGCAGCTGTGGTTCAGTTGGCTGGCGAAAAACGGTCGTGAAGACGCCGCCCGGCGCTGCGCCGACATGGCCGCCCGTTCGCGGGTTGGCCTGTGGCGGGACTTGCCCGGCCCGGTGGGGGAACGCAACGCCTACGCCCAAGTGCCGCGCGGAATCGTGCTGTGCCTCGCCGATACCGAAGCGGAACTGTACGCCCAGATCGGCGCGGCTTTGGCCACCGGCAACCGCGCCTTGATAACAACCGCGCTCTCGTTTGCCTTGCCCGCGCCGCTTGTGGAGCGGATATCCGTCACCGCCCAGTGGACCAATGAGGCGTTCGATTCGGTGCTGTTTTCTGGCCCGCCAGATAAGTTGCTGAATGTGCTGCGCCTAGTGGCGGAGCGGCCCGGTCCCATCGTCGGCGTGCATACCGAATATGCGCTGGATTGCCTGATGGTCGAACGCAGCGTCAGCGACAATATCGCCGCCTCAGGCGGCAATCCGTCGCTGATGACCCTTGGTTAAGACTTGACGAGTGTGCGGCCAAAGTCTTACGACCATGGAAACACATGAAGGAATTATGATGAAACGGACGTCGGCCCGCGAGCTTATTCAAATCGAACACACCTTGGGCGCTCACAATTACAAGCCTTTGGATGTAGTGCTGACGCGCGGCGAACGGGTTTGGGTGTGGGACGTGGACGGCAACCGCTATTTGGATTGTCTGTCGGCCTATTCCGCCGTCAATCAGGGCCATTGCCATCCCCGCATCATGGCCGCCCTGATCGAGCAGGCGCAGAAGCTGACCCTGACCTCGCGCGCTTTCCGCAATGACCAATTGGGTCTGTTCTACGAGGAACTGGCGGCGCTGACCAATTCGCACAAGATACTGCCCATGAATAGCGGCGCCGAGGCGGTGGAATCCGCCATCAAGTCGGTGCGCAAATGGGGCTACGAGGTCAAGGGCGTGCCCGCCAACAAGGCCGAGATCATCGTCTGTTCCGACAATTTCCACGGCCGCACCTTAAGCATCATTAGCTTCAGCACCGACCCGGACGCCAAAACCAATTTCGGTCCCTTCACGCCGGGCTTCAAGATCATCACGTTCGGCGACGCGGACGCACTGGAAAAAGCCATCACCCCCAACACCGTGGCGTTTATGGTCGAACCCATCCAGGGCGAAGCGGGCGTGATCATTCCTCCGCCCGGTTATTTCCGCCGGGTGCGCGACCTCTGCACCAGCCGCCAAGTCACGCTGATCCTGGACGAAATTCAAACCGGCTTGGGCCGCACCGGCGCATTGCTGGCCGAACAGCACGAAGGCATCGAGGCCGACGTCACCTTGATCGGCAAGGCCTTGTCGGGCGGCTTCTATCCGGTGTCGGCGGTGCTGTCCAATTCGGACGTATTGGGCGTACTGAAACCTGGACAGCACGGCAGCACCTTCGGCGGCAACCCCTTGGCCTGCGCCGTGTCGCGCATGGCATTGAAGGTTTTGGTGGAAGAGAACATGATCGAGAACTCGGCCACGCTGGGCGCTTATTTCATGGAACAGCTGAAAGGCATCCGCAGCACTTTGGTGGCCGACGTGCGCGGACGCGGTCTGATGCTGGCGGTTCAGCTTCACCCGGAAGCGGGCGGCGCGCGCAAATACTGCGAAGCCCTGCAAGCCCGTGGCCTGCTGGCCAAAGACACCCACAGCCACACCATTCGCTTGGCCCCGCCCCTGGTCATCACCAAGGACGAAATCGACTGGGCATTGGACCAAATCGCGCCGGTGTTGTCGGGGAACGTGTGAAGGCGATCCAATCCACCTTCACACGCTTAAGGCTTAGAATCGCATTTGTTCGAGATCGGCGATCAATCCCGGCCCGGTCGGGTGCCACCCCAGTTTTTTCTGGGTTAGGGCGCTTGAAGCCAGAAGGTCGTGATTAATGAACATGGCTAGCCATCCAAAATGGGTTTGAGCCTCATCCCGCGATAGAGATTTCACCGGCACTTTCAACCCTTGACCGATGGCCTCCGCGATGTCCCGCATCGACACGCCTTCTTCGGCCACCGCATGGTATATTGCGCCCGCCTCATGCTTTTCCAGGGCCAGCCTGTAAAGACGCGCCACATCCAGGACATGTGCCGCAGCCCAGCGGTTGCGGCCCTCATCCACATAGGCGGACACGCCTTTCTCCCGCGCCAGCGTGATTGCATAAGTGACAAGTCCTTGCTTGAGGGTGTCATGCACCTGAGGCAAACGAACGACCGCAGCGCTTACGCCTTTGGGCGCCATAGCAAAAGCCGTTTGTTCTGAAACACGCGGAAACGGAAAATCAGGCGGCACGACAAAGTCTTCGGTCGCAGGTTGGCCCGGCGCACCCAATCCCGCTGTCCCTGATGAAACAATAAGAGGCCGGTCAGAACCTGCGAGCACGGAACCAAGGGCTTCGATGGCTTGTTTATCGATTTCGCAGTTCTCTAGGAATTTCGAAAAGTCATGAATGAAAGCCGTATGAATAACGGCGTCAGAATCGGCGGCACCGCTGCGCAGGCTATCAAGGTCTTCAAGGGAGCCGCGATGGACGATGCCTCCGGCGGCCAAGAGCGATTGGGATGCAGCCTCCGAACGAACAAGTCCGAGTACCTGATGTCCTGCAGCGATTAATTCCTTGACGATGGCAGCGCCTATAAATCCGGTCGCGCCGGTGACAAAAACGCGCATGAAGAATTCTCCAGTTGCAATTGAACGTGAAGGTATTCACGGTCCCGTGCTATATTAGGGTAAAGTAGTGATATTATACGGGTATAATAGGTAACAGGATAATCAATGTCAGAGAGCAAAGACAATCCGCTTGGGGTCTATTTGAAAGACCGCCGTGAGAAACTTGATCCCGTCGCGCTCGGTTTCCCCACGACCCGTCGCCGCACCCCCGGATTGCGGCGCGAGGAAGTCGCGGGGCGTGCCAATGTCAGCGCCACATGGTACACATGGCTGGAACAGGGGCGCGGAGGTTCGCCCTCCGCCGATGTGCTTGATCGCATTGCCCGAGCCCTGATGCTGACAGAAATCGAGCGCGAACATATCTACCTGCTCGCTTTGGGACGGCCACCCGAGGTTCGCTATCATGCGTTTGACGGCATCACGCCCCGTTTGCAACATGTTCTGGACGCGCTGGAATTCAGCCCCGCCTTTATAAAAACACCCACATGGGATGTGGTCGCCTGGAACAGCGCCGCCTCGGTGGTGTTCACCGATTATGACTCTCTTCCCCCCGAGCGGCGCAATATCTTGCGCCTTTTCTTCGGCGATCCAAGCATAAGAGCCAAGCAGACCGATTGGACAAGCGTCGCGCGATTCGTCGTCGCGGCATTCCGGGTCGATATGGCGCGGGCCGGCTCCCCCGAGCATATGAAAGAATTGGTCGAAGAACTTTGCCGATTAAGCCCTGAATTCGCGACACTATGGTGCGACAACGACGTTCGCTCCCATGGCGAGGGCACCAAAACAATCCATCACCCCATCGCGGGCACGCTGGCATTTGAGTATTCGACCTTCGCTGTTGATGGCCGCCCTGACCTGAGTTTGGTGATTTATAATCCGGCGACACCGGAAGATATAAATCGCATTCGGCGGTTGCTTAAGCCCTTAAACCAAGCCAAATGATTTTTGCCAACCGTATAATCGTCACGCTCCGAGTTAACAGAGCGTGACGAAAAAAATTACCGTCGACTGCGTCCTCACAGATGAACACCGCCCGAGGCTTCGATCCGCTGTCCATTGATCCAACCGCTTTCATCCGCAAGCAAAGCCGCCACCGCGCCACCGATATCATCAGCCTGTCCGACACGGCCTAACGCCGTTCCTTTGGCGATCATGTCCTGCAACTGCGGATTGTTGCGGACACGTCCACCGCCAAAATCAGTTTCTATGGCACCGGGAGCAAGGGTGTTCACCGCGATCCGTCGCGGACCAAGCTCGGCTGCAAGATAGCGGGTGAAGACTTCGATCCCGCCTTTGACCATGGCATAGGCTGCATAACCAGGATAACTGAAGCGCGTCAAACCCGACGAGATGTTGACGATACGTCCACCGTCCTTGATAAGCGGCAACAGGCTTTGCGTTAGAAAGAACGGGGCTTTAAGGTGCGTGTTGACCATTTCGTCGAAAACTTCCGATGGCGTTTCGGCAATCATCAAATGTTCCATGCCCATACCGGCGTTATTCACCAGATAGTCAAAATCGCTGCGCCCCCACTGTGAGGACAGTGTGGATTTTACCTTGGTCGCAAAAGCTTCGAAGGTTTGATGTTTTGTTGCATCGAGCTTAAAGGCGACCGCCTTGCGCCCCTTGGCCTCGATCTCGACAACCACTCTGTCAGCAGACTCCTTGTCGGTATTATAGGTAATGATCGAGTCCACGCCTCGCTTGGCGAGATGTTCCGCCATGCTTTTACCAAGGCCCCGGCTGCCGCCGGTAATCAATGCGATGCTCATGATGTTTTCCCTTCACCGAGTTTGAATTGCGTGAAAGGAATTTAGAGCCTACAATCTCTTTTAGATAGTAGGCACCTGAAAGTTTTATACTTACCTAAAAGAGAGCGCTATGGCCGTACGCTTTAAACCGCCCACGCAAGAACAGATCGTCAAGAGCAAGGCTATCTATGACCGCCAGCAGAGAAGCGACGAGGTTGTTGATGAGCGCGTGGAAAAATTGGTTGAGGAGTTGATCGGTCGCGTTGCCGATAAATGGACGATGATTATTCTTGAGCTGTTGTCGGATAAGACCCCCCTCCGTTTTACCCAGATTTCAAAAGCAATTGGCACCATCAGCCAAAAAATGCTGACCCAAACCTTGCGGCAGATGGAGCGTGACGGTTTGCTCACGCGCAAGGTCTACCCTGTCGTGCCGCCGAAAGTCGAATATCGGATTACCGATTTGGGCCTGACCCTTAGCGCCGCTTTCTGCAGTGTGTGGGTGTGGGCGGCAGACAACCTTAAAGAAGTAGAATCAGCGCGGCTGAAATTCGATCAGACAACAGAAGGTTAGTCATGCACAAGGAAAAGACATACCCATGGACCGTTTCAAACAGTTGGTAAAATTTCTTGGGGTTTTTGCACTCATTCTGGCGGCGTCCCATTTCTATATGTTTGAGCGCATCAGCTCCTATCTACAGCTTTCCCCACGGCCGCGCATGATGGTTGCCTTTGTACTGACCCTCCTTCCTGGCCTTACGCTTGTTTCGCTTCCCCTAAGACGAATATTGCCGCGCCCTGCGGCCTCTGCGCTGACGTGGATCGTCTATCCCTGGATGGGGATCGCCTTAATAATGTTCGTGACGCTCGTGGCCACCGATCTTGTGTGGCTTGTTTTGCAATTTGCATCCCCAAATCCGCCAACTGAAGTCCATCTGCCCTATGATCTTGGCGTCGCCGCGTTAAGCGTAGCCGGGTTATTATGTGGGGTCGCTCTTTGGAAGGGGCTGGCATCCGTCGCGGTTAAAGAGATGGCGGTGACGTTAACGCGACTGCCCGCCTCTTTCGACGGTTTGCGGATCGTACAGATTACCGACCTTCATATCGGTCCAATGATTGACGGCAAATGGCTGCGGAAGGTCGTCGATACGATCAACGCGCTGGCTCCCGACATGATCGTTATCACCGGAGACCTTGTTGATGGCACGGTTGAGGAATTGCACCATCACGTTGCCCCCCTTGCCAATTTGCGCTCGCGCCATGGGACCTATTTCATCACGGGCAACCATGAATATTATTCGGGCGTTGACGCTTGGTGTGCCCATGCCGTCCAGTTGGGCATAAAGGTTCTCCGCAACGAACGGGTATCCATTGTTTCCGGGGCAACGGAAGACAGTTTTGATCTGGCGGGCATCGATGATTTGGGAGGTCGCCATTTTCCTGGGGATGGTCCTGACTTACCCAAAGCCTTGGCGGGTCGAGACCTTAGCAAGGCGCTTATCCTCCTCGCCCATCAACCCGCCGCTATTCATGAGGCGGCGACGCATGGCGTTGACCTTCAGCTTTCGGGCCATACCCATGCCGGACAAATCTGGCCTTTCAATTACCTTGTTCCGCTTCAGCAACCCTATTCCAAAGGGCTTCACCGCCACCCCGATACTCAAACACAAATCTATGTGAGTTCAGGCACCGGATTCTGGGGACCGCCTATGCGTTTGGGAACTTCCGCCGAAATAACGCATATTACCTTGCTGTCTGGGGCCGATTACACGAGCGCCGAACAGCTTCAACCCGCTTAAGGTTTCCCGTTCCCCGTCATCCCCGGCCCGTTGGTCAGATCGCGCAAGAACGCCGCATTGGGCGACAGCACCAAAGTGGGGCCCGAGTCCGCCAAGGCTTGGCGATAGGTTTGCAGCGAGCGGTAGAACTTGTAAAACTGCGGGTCCTTGCCAAAGGCTTCGGCGAAGATTAGAGCGGCTTCGGAATCGCCTTCGGCGCGAGTGATCTTGCTGTTGCGCTGGGCCTCGGACAAAAGCACCGTGCGTTCGCGGTCGGCTTTGGCCTGGATCTGCTGCGCCCATTCGAAGCCTTGCGCCCGCAATTCCTTGGCCTCGCGGTCGCGTTCGGACTTCATGCGGTCATAGATGGCTTGACTGGTTTCGAACGGCAAATCGGCGCGGTGAATGCGGACTTCGATCACGTCGATGCCCATGGGCTTGGCTTTTTCGGCCACCTCGGTCTGTATGTTGTCGACGATGCGGGTGCGGTCTTCGGACAGCATGGCGCGCATGGGCACGCGGCCCAATTCGCGCCGCACCGACGAACTGACCAATTGGGTCAGCTGGGCGCGGGCTTGTTCCAAGGTGCGCACCGTCTGATAGAATTTCAGCGAATCGACAATGCGATAGCAAGTATAGGTATCCACCTCGATGCGCTTTTGATCGCCTAGAATGATCTGATCCACCGGCGGAAACAGAGGCAACAGGCGAGCGTCGTAAAAAATCAGCGTGTCGATCAGCGGCATCTTCACTTTAAGGCCAGGCGGACCGGCGTCGCCGATGGGCTTGCCTAGACGCACCACCAGGGCTTGTTGGGTTTCATCGACGGTATAGAGCGAAGCCGAGGCCAACCACAGCAAGGCGGCGAAGACGGCCAGAATGATCAGATGCGGCGTTTTCATTTACCGGCCCCCTGCACTGCGCCTTGCTTGGTTTCCGAAAGCGGCATATAGGGCACTACGCCGTTGACCCCCTTGCCCGACGAATCGATGATCACCTTGGCGGCTTTCTTCAGCAGCAGATCGGTGCTTTCCAGATACAGCCGCCAAGCGGTCACGTCCTTGGCTTGACGGTAAGTGTCGTAGACGGCCAAAAAGCTTTTGGCGTCGCCTTGGGCTTGATCCACCACCTGGGTTTTGTAGGCTTCGGATTCCTGTTTGATGTGTTCGGCCTCGCCACGAGCGCGGGGCAGGATGTCGTTGCTATAGGCCTCGGCTTCATTGCGGGCGCGTTCCTGGTCGGCGCGGGCGCGCTGCACGTCGTTGAAGGCGTCGATCACCGCCGTGGGCGGATCGACCCGCTGCAGCTGAACCTGAGTGATCTGGATGCCGGAATGTTCATAATCCAGCAGTTCCTGCAACTGGTCTTTGACCTGGTCGGCGATCTGCTGGCGCTTGTCCGACAACGCCGCTTGAATGGGATTGCGCGAAATCACCTTGCGCAGCGCGCTTTCGGCGGCAACCTTCAGCATGGCGGGCGGATCAAAGGCCTTGAACAGAAAATCCTTGGCATCCTTGATCTGCCAGAACACCACGCAATCGGCCTCGACGATGTTCTCGTCGCCGGTCAACATCTGGTTACGATTGACCATGCGCGCGCCGGGAGCAACATCGGCGGCGTCGGATTTGCCCAATTGCAGTTGGTTGATGGTCGTCACCTTGGGAAATATCACCGTCTCGATGGGGGCTGGCCAATGATAATGCAAACCGGATTCGGTAGTCTCGACCCATTTGCCGAACTGCAACACCACGCCGCGTTCGTCGGGCTGAACCTTGTAGACTCCGCTGGCCAGCCAAAGGAAAAAAACCGTCCCGCCCAGCAGCAGCAGACCTTTGCGGTTAAGTCCCAATCCGTGGCCCAATCGTCCCAGCGCTTTGTCGATGCGAACCAGAACCGGCATCATTCCCCCTCTTTCAAAAAGATCGTCGTCATAGACCGGACGCCGACCAGATCAAGGTCATCATCAGCGCCAGCAGAAGCAGCGGCGCACCCGCCAACACAAAGATAATCAACACATTGGAGTCTTTGTGCCCCTTGTCCTCGGATTCCCGCGCAAGGTCAATGGACGGAGCTGCGACTTTGGCTTCGACAGGTTCAGGTTCAACCGGTTTCGGCGCTTCAACCGACGCGGTGGGAACGACCACCAGCGCAGTTTCGTCCTTGCCGTTCCAGTGTTCGTCCACAAAACGCACCAGTGCCATGACCTTGCCGGTCAGGTAATCTTGACGATCAGCCGAAGCCGGGTCCAAGCGTCGCTGTTCCGCCAAGTTCCGGCTGTGCAGGATGGCGAATAAAGCGGCGGCCAGGGGAGCTGCCGCGTGCAAGGCAAAGGATTGCGTATCCACCCACTGGGCAATGGCCGGATCGCTAACCGCGATGTCGCCGGCCGTCCAAGCCAACATGGCCCCGCCAGCCGTAACCAGAATGGGATAGCGATGCAGCAATCGACCGACATATTCGCTGCCATAGATCAACAGTGGCACGCTCAACAGCAATCCCAGCGCCAGATAAAAAAAACTGCCCTGCGCCACCGCCGCCAAAGCGACCACATTGTCAATGCTCATTATCACGTCGGCAACGACGATCAAGCGGACTGCTACCCATAAGTTTTCAGTGGCGCGAGTAGAATCGCCCGTTTTATCGCCGTCTTCCTCGCCCATCATCAATTGAATGGCGATGACCATCAGCGCCGCCGCCCCTGCCAGTTTCAGGTACGGAATGGACATCAGGCTGCCCACCAGAAGGGTCATGACGAACCGTAAAACGATGGCGAACCCGGTTCCGAATAAAATGGCCCGGCGCATGATCAGAGGGGGGAGCGATCGGCAGGCCAAGGCGATCAGCACCGCATTGTCTCCGCCCAAGAGCAGATCGACGGCGATCACCTTCAGAGGGATGTCAATGACGGCGAGGCCGCTGTCAAACTCCATTTATCCCAACGCTCCCACAATTCCCGAATACAATCCCAAACCGGAGGTGATCAGAAAGACCACGCCCACCAAAGCCGCATATCCGCCCTTTAGCCTAAGCGGTTCGGGCAAATCCGACCGCGCCAGCAAAAACAGGAATCCCAACACCACCGGCAACAGCAAGGCGTTGACCACCCCCACGGCGATGGAAAGTTGAACCAAATTGAGGCCGGACGCAACCAATCCGCCGCCCAGGACTAAAAATACGGCGAACGCCGCATAAAACCACAGTGCGTCAGCGGGCGGATGCTCCAAGGAATGGTGCACACCGCTCACCTCGCCCACCGCCCAGGCTGCGGCCAGACACACCACGATGGTGGCAACCAACGCGCCGCCGCTCAAACCCAAAATGAAAACGAATCGGCCGATCTGTTCGCCCAGAACCGTGGTAAAAGCCTGGGCGATTTGCGGCACGCTTTCCAGACTGGCTCCTCCGCCATGCAGACCAATGGTCGCCGCCGCCGCCATCAGCACCGCCATGGTCACGATTTGACACAAGATCGCGCCGAACAACGTGTCGAGCCTGGCGACGCGGATATCGTCCACCCCCAAACCTTTGTCGATGATTGCGGATTGTTGATAGAACACCGTCCAGGGCATGATGCTGGTGCCCAAATTGGCGGCCAATAGATACAGGTATCGGCTATCGGTCAGCGGTAAATGTTCCATTTGACGGCTCATGTCGGTTAAATCTGGATGGGCGTTCCAAACCACCACCAAAAAGGCCAGTTCGAACAAACCTAGGAAAATGGCGATGCGCTCGACCGAATGATAAGAACCGGTCCAGACCATGGCGAAGATCAGAACAACTGCCGCGCTCACCGTCTGCCAGATGGGAATGCCGAACATCTGCCCGATCCCCGCCAAGCCGCTGAACTGAGTGACCAACGCCCCCAAGCAGCTAACCGCCAAGGTCGCCGTGGCCAGTACGGCCCATCCCCGCCCAAACCGCTGCACGATCAATTCGCCCGCCCCCTTACCCGTGCCTAAACCCAGACGCACGGTCAATTCCTGTACCAGATACAACACGGGAATGATCAGAATTTGGAAGGGCAGCAACCCATAACCCCATTGCGCGCCACTTTGGGCGGCGGTGATGACGCTGCCTGCGTCGGTGTCTGCCAGCATGACCACCAGACCGGGGCCGACGATGACAAAGAGGCGCGACAAGCGTTTTATCACGGGACTTAAAACCATAATCCAGCTGTGTAGCGCATTTGCCGGTAAAAGTGTCAAAGAAATTAGTCAGCCAAAGCCCCATTGGCCCGCCCACGCTCCCCCTCACCGCCAATGCAATAATTTGCCATAATTTACATACTTCTGTGTGGATTCTCCTCCATCATTGTGTTAGCGTATATCATTCGTTGGCCTAACTCCGCTTTGGAGTCAGGCCTTTTTTTTACCCGGACGCTGATCCCGGAGCGGAAATATGGCTGAGAACGATAAGCAGAATACTGAAAACGGTCAGGACAACGAGAACAAACAAGAAAGCGATGCTCAGCATCAGCAGAATCTTGACGACCTTACCGTGCTCAACAATGTGGAGGCGCCCACCCTGGGTGGCGCCACGCTTAACGTTGTCCGACCGACCGAAGGCGGCGCCTCTGGCCTTGGCAATCTAGCCCTCGCCAATGAAGGCGGCACCTTTACCCCCACCACCAGCCAACGGGCCAAAGTCAATCAATCCGCTGATATCGGCGTCGATACAGCTACGGATAGCAATCAACAGGGCAGTGGGTCTGTAGCCTCGTCCGACACTGGTGGACAGCCGGACATCTCCTCTATTCAGGGGCAATCCACGAACGCCGCCACCGGCGGGCAGACCGCCAATACAAGCGCCGCGGCAGCCCAAACCAGCGCCGCTACGCAATTGAACCAAAACGCAGCTGGACACAGGCGGCAAGCGGACCAAAAAACCTGCAAGCGACGGCCGTTGCTGGCGGCAACGCGTCTTTGAACACTGTCGCCACGGCTCAAGCCGCAGATGCCGCGTCCAATATTCCTACCGCCAACGGCGCGACCATCCTTAACACCCACTCTCATGGGGCCAGCATTGATCTGACCTCCACGGTCAGCGACACCGAAAACCACACGGCAACCTTTTCGCTGAGCGTCACAGATAGCTCCTCTGGCGAAGAGATCACCGACGTGTCCATTTCCGGTGCTCCGACTGGGACTCGTCTGAGCATCGACGGCACTCTCCTCCATGCCGACGGTCAAGGCGTTTTCCATCTGACCGCCGTTCAAGCCGCCAGCACCTCGATCTCCATTCTGCCGCCCTCCAATTTCACCGGCGAAATTACCCTGTCGGTCAGCGCCACCGCCCATGGGCCCGGCACCCAATATGTGACCACGTTCAAAGATCTCGTCATTGATGTCACCGATACGCTTAGCCAAACAGAAAGCGCCCTATCGACCGCTACCGCCCAAAGCGCAGTGACGGGAAGCTGGCACATCAATGACGCAGCGGGACTGCACGTGACTCCTATAGCAACCGCAGACCATGGCAATGTCACCATCAATGCGGATGGCACCTATACGTATCAATCCAACAGCCATTATGTCGGCACCGACACTATCAAATTTACCGCCACCGATGGGTCAGGTGTAGTTCACACCAATTATTCCACCGTCACCGTCACCGACGCGTTGACCCAGACCGAGACCAATCCGTCCTCCGTTACCACACACCAAGCCGTCACCGGTTCGTGGAGCACCACCGATGCGGCCGGTCTGACCGAGACCCCGACGGCGGTAGCCGCCAACGGCGACGTGACCGTCAACGCCGACGGCACCTATACCTATCAAAGCCACAGCGGCTTTGTCGGTGCCGACACCATCACCTTCCAGACCACCGACGCCTCGGGCGTGGTCCACACCAACACGGCCCAGGTGACGGTGGCGGATGCGCTGACGCAAAGCGAGACGGGCGGAGCTGGCACGGCGCAAGCGCACATCACCGG
The DNA here is from genome assembly GCA_903924765.1 of uncultured Rhodospirillaceae bacterium. Taxonomy (GTDB): domain Bacteria; phylum Pseudomonadota; class Alphaproteobacteria; order Rhodospirillales; family Magnetospirillaceae; genus CAIYCT01. The sequence goes on from CAIYCT010000378.1 coordinate 34,580, forward strand.
ATCGTGTGGCGCCACCGACGCGGCCGGTCTGACCGAGACCCCGACGGCCAGTGCGGCCAATGGCGACGTGACCGTCAACGCCGACGGCACCTATACCTACCAGTCGCACAGCGGCTTCGTCGGCGCCGACACCATCACCTTCCAAACCACCGACGCCTCGGGCGTGGTCCACACCAACACCGCTCAGGTGACCGTCGCGGATCACGCCAGCATCCATGCGGGCAACGCCACCGGATCGTTGGCGACCAGTTACGGCGGCACACTCACCGTGCACGATTCTGCTGGCGAATCTCTCAGCACCACCGCCAGTTCTGACCATGGCGGCACTGTCAATATCAGCGCCGATGGCCACTCCTATAGTTATACGGCGGCCAGTGGCTTCGTTGGTTCTGACACCATCCACTTCACCACCACCGATGCGTCGGGCGTGGTTCATACCGCCACCGCAGCCGTGACGGTGTCCGACGCCATTTCCGAGACGGCGTCCAACGCGACGGCCACGGCGCAGACATCAAGCCAAATCCTTACCGGGCATGTGGACGTTACCGACAGCGCTGGCCTGAGTTACAATGCTACCGGGACGTCACAGAGCGGCGCTCAGGTCTCGGTTTCGGCGGATGGTTCCTATAGCTACACGGCAGCGGCAGGATTTGTCGGCACCGACACCGTCACGTTCAGCGCCACCGACACTCATGGCGTCGTTCAAGCGGCAACGGCGACGATCACCGTAAGCGATGTTATCACCGACACCGCAGGGGATACTGCTGGCGACAACGTGTCGGTGATCACCGGCACCTTCATCAGCAGCGATGCCGGAGGGTTGGACAGCGCCTCGACCCTTGCCACCAATACCGTCGCGACGGCGGATAGCGGCGCGACGGTCAACGTGGATGCCAACGGCCATTACAGCTACACGGCGGTCGCGGGCTTCGTCGGCACCGACACCATCACCTTCGAAACCACCGACAGCAGTGGCGTGGTCGGCACGGCCACGGCGACGGTGATCGTGACCGATGCGTCAGCAGGCGCCGGAGTCGATGTGCTTTCTTCGGTCGCTGTCAATGCCAAAGGCTCGCTGTCCACCAGCTTCACCGGATTGTTCTCGGCCCATGATTCCCTGGGAGAATCCATCACGTCGATCGGAACGGCCGGTCACGGTACGGTCAGTCTGGACGGCAATGGTCATTATGCCTATACGGCGGCGGCGGGCTTCGTCGGCACCGACACCCTGACCTTCACCAGCACCAATGCCGACGGCGTAGTTACAACCGCCACCGCCTTTGTGACTGTCAGCGATACCCTGAGCGATACCGCCACCGGCGGCACCTCAACGGCTCAGCATGCCATCACGGGCAGCGTCACTGTCACCGAGAGCGCCGATCTGTCATTCACGACCCATGCCAGCGCTGGGCACGGCACGGTCAGTTTGGGAACCAACGGGTCCTATACCTATGTGTCCAACAGCGGCTTCGTCGGCACTGATACGGTGACCTTCACCACCACCGACGCTCATGGCGTGATCGCCACCGCCACCAGTCAGATCGTGGTCACCGACTCCTTAAGCTCTAGCGCAGACAATGCTACCGGCTCGTTGGCCTCGGGCTTCACCGGAACCTATGCCATCAGTGACACGGCAAGTCTGTCATCGACCACGTCTGGCACAGCCGGTCACGGCACGGTCAGCGTTGATGGCAGCGGCCATTATGCCTATACGGCGGCATCCGGGTTCGTCGGCACCGACACCGTGACCTTTGTCACCACCAATGCGGAAGGCGACCACGCCACCACCACCGCCCACGTAACCGTCAGCGACACGCTGACCGAGTCCGCCACCGGCGGCACCGCCGTGGGACAAAATCCGATCACCGGCACGGTAACCGTTTCGGACAGCGCCGGACTGGCCACCAGCACGGGCGCAAGCGCCGCCCACGGCGCGGTGACCTTCGGCACCAACGGCGCTTTCACCTATGAGTCCAACAGCGGGTTCGTAGGCACCGATACAGTAACCTTCACCACCACCGACAGCCATGGCGTGATAGCCGCCGCCACCGCCGCCATGGTCATCACCGACACCATCACCGACACCGCCGGAAACGCCACCGGAACCTCGACCGGCTCCGCGACCACCTTGACCGGCAGCTTCCAATCCACCGACGCTGCCGGAGCGGACACCGCCACGGTTCTGGATGCCGACACTCATGCGACAGCCTCGCACGGAACCGTCACGGTCAATGCGGACGGGACCTATACCTACGTCTCCAACAGCGGCTATGTGGGCACCGACACCATTACCTTCAGCACCACGGATTCCCACGGCACAACGGCGCACACCACCGCCACGGTGGTGGTCAATGCGGCGGCAACCACCGGCGAGACCATTCAGGCTCCCTCCAGCCTGACCACCACCGAGAATCACAGCTCCAGTTTCACCTTGAATATGGTCGATGCGTCCAGCAATGCCGCCAACGACACCTTGACCAACGTCTCGATCACCGGTGCGCCATCGGGAACCACCTTGGTGGTGGGCGGAGTGACCATACCGCAAAACGCCGATGGGTCGTTTACCCTCGCCACCGATCAAGTGAGCAATGAAAGCGTCACGGTAACGCCGCCCACCGATTACACCGGCACCATGAGCTTGACCATCGCCGCCACTACCGATGACGGCACCGGCACGCTCACCACCAACACCAGTGTCACCGCCCTGAACGTCACGGCGCAGACCCAAGGCGCGATCATCGTCGCCCCCACCAGCCTGAGCGGAACCGAGAATTACACCACCAGCTTCACGCTGGGCGTCAGCGATTCCCATCTGAATGAATCGGTAACCGGCGTGACCATCACCGGCGCGCCGTTGGGATCGTCGCTGACCGTGGGCGGAGAAACAATCGTCGCCAACGCGGACGGCTCCTTCACCCTAAGCGCTTCGCAAGCGGCGGATGGCAGTTTGGCCATCACTCCGCCCACCGATTATTCCGGCGCCATGACCCTGACAGTCCACGCCACGGCGCAGGAAATCGGAGCGACGGCGGCCACTGCCACCCAGACCATCACCTTGACTGTGGGCGCCGATACCCAGGGCGCAACCATCACCGCGCCCACCACCGTGACAGGGGCGGAAAACAGCGCCTCCACCTTGAGCTTGAACATCGCCGACACCCATACGGGCGAAAGCGTCAGCAGCGTCACCATCATGGGCGCGCCGTCGGGAAGCTCGCTCAACGTCAATGGCGTGGTCATCGCCGCCAACGCCGATGGCTCGTTCACATTGACCCCGGCGCAAGCCAACAGTGGAGCCGTCCACCTGACCCCGCCCACCGATTACAGCGGCTCCATGTCGTTGCTGGTGGAAGCCACGGCGCAGAACGGAACTGCTACGGCGGTGACATCGACCCAGGCCATCACCTTCGACGTGACACCTGTCACCCAAGGGGCAACCATCACCGCGCCCGCCACCGCCACCATGGTCGAAAATCAGTCCAGTTCGATCGCGCTGAATGTCAGCGACACCCACCTGCACGAAAGCGTCACCGGCGTGACCATCACCGGAGCGCCTGCGGGATCGTCGCTGACGGTGGGATCGGATGTCGTTACCGCCAACGCGGACGGCTCGTTCACGCTGACGCCGCAACAAGCCGCCAGCACCAGCCTGCATCTGACTCCGCCCACGGATTATACCGGCGCCATCACGTTAAACGTTGCGGCCACCGCCGACGCCACCGGCGCCGCATCCACGACCACCACCACCCAGACCATTACCGTGGATGTCACTGGCATCACCCAAGGCGCCACCATCGTCGCTCCGCAAGCGGTGGGAGGCATTTCCAATTCCTCGACGCCATTCACCTTGAACGTGTCGGACGGCCATCTGGGCGAATCGGTCACCACCGTCACTATTGCGGGCGCGCCGTCGGGAACCACCCTTAGCGTCAACGGCCAAGCGATCTCGGCCAACGCCGACGGCTCGTTCACCCTGACCGCCGCCCAAGCAGCCGATGCCGGTCTTGCCATCACGCCGCCCGCCAATTACGTGGGCACCATGAATTTGACCGTGGCGGCCACGGCGGATTTGACCGGCGCGGCCCCAGTCACCACCAGCCAAACGGTCAGCCTGAACATCACGGCGGCAGCGGCAAACGGCGCGACCATCGCCGGTCCGTCCACCGCCGTGACCACCGAGAACCAAGCTGCCTCGGTCAGCCTGAACGTCGCCGATTCTCACACCGGCGAAAGCGTCAGCTCGGTCACCATCGCGGGCGCGCCTGCCGGGTCCATCCTGACCGTGGGCGGAACCACCCTCATCGCCGATGGGTCCGGAACCTTCCATCTGACCGCCACCCAGGCCAGCAACGCCACCTTGTCGATTACGCCGCCCACCGATTATTCCGGCACCATGCATCTGACCGTTTCGGCCACCGCCGTGACCGGAACCGGCACGACCGAGACCAACACCCACGCTTTGGATCTGACGGTGACCGCCGTCACCCAAGGGGCCAGCGTCAGCGTTCCCGCCTCGTTGGTGACTCACGAGAACGCGGCCACTCTGGTGCCGCTGACCATCGCCGACACTCATACGGGCGAGAGCGTGACCGGCGTGACCATCACCGGCGCGCCGTCCGGCTCGGTCTTGACCGTAGGCGGCACCGCCATTGTCGCCGATGCGTCTGGCGCCTTCCATCTGACAGCGGCCCAAGCCAACGATTCCTCCTTGTCCATCAAGCCGCCCACCGATTATTCGGGCACCATGGCGCTGCACGTGAATGCCGTGTCCGAAAACGGCAGCGCCGCCACGCTCACCGCCTCGCAAGCGCTCAACATCACCGTCGATCCGATCACCCAAGGCGCGACGGTGACCGCGCCCACAACGGTCGCCATCACGGAAAACCACGCGGCCGCGATCCCCATCACCGTAGCCGACACCCATACGGGCGAAAGCATCAGCAGCGTCACCATTTCGGGCGCTCCGGTCGGGTCGACCTTGACCGTCGGCACTTTGACCTTGAGCCCGGACTCCACCGGCACGTTTAATCTGACCCCCGCCCAGGCGGCCAGCGCCACGTTGTCGCTGAACCCGCCCAAGGACTACAGCGGCCCCATCGTCCTGGAAATCGACGCCACCGCAGTTAACGGCAGCGCGGCCCCTGTCACCACCACTCAGACCATCGACGTCTCGGTCAACGGCGTGGTCCAAGGCGCAACCATCATCGCCCCCGCCAGCGTGACCGACACCCAAAACCATGCCGCCTCGATTTCGCTGCAAGTCAGCGATTCCCATACCAGCGAAAATGTTAGTGCAGTCTCGATCACCGGCGCGCCCTCGGGCTCGACCTTGTCGGTGAGCGGACAGATCATCGCCCAAAACGCCGATGGGTCGTTTACCCTGACGCCAACCCAGGCGGCCAGCGCGTCGTTGTCCTTGGTTCCACCCACCGATTATTCCGGCACCATGACATTGCACGTCAACGCCACCGCCAGCATGGCCAACGCTACCGACGCCATCGCCAGCCAGACCATCACCGTCTCGGTGGGCGCGGTCACGCAAGGAGCTGCCATTTCCGCGCCACAAGCGGTGGGCATGTTCACCGGCGGCACCAGTCAATTCAGCCTGAATATCACCGATACCCATAGCCACGAATCGGTGACGGCGGTCACCATCACCGGCGCGCCTTCAGGGTCGACCTTGACCTTGGCCGGTCACACTTTGACCGCCAGCAATGGCACCTTCACCTTGTCGGCGGCTCAAGTCACAGCGTTATCGTCCGGGTCCGAGACCCTAACCGTCAAACCGCCCAGCAGCTATTCCGGCCTGTTCACCTTGCACGTGAATGCCACCACGGACGCCACCGGCGCGGCAGCGGTGACCACCACGCAAAACATAGCGGTGGATGTCAGTTCGACCACCAGCAGCCACCATCATGGCTTTAGTAGCTCCGGCCCGCAAATCGCCTCGTTGGGCGGCACGCTGACCGATGCCGAGAACCATTCCACCTCGTTTGTCCTCAATACCACCGATACATCAAACAGTTTCTTTGGATCAGCCTCGGTGAACAGCGTCACCATCAGCGGCGCGCCGGTGGGCACCACCATGGTGGTGGACGGCGTAACCATGACCGGCACCACTGTGACCAGCGGTGGACACAGCACCGTGACCTTCACGGTTCCGTCTGGACATTATGCCAACGGCACCGTGCAAATCACGCCGCCCACCGACTATTACGGCACCATGTCCCTGACCGTCACCGCCAAGGACACCGCCAATGCCAGCGCGACCCAGACCATCACGCTGAACGTGACGGAAACCAGTCAAGGCGCGACCATCACCACCACCCCCAACTCGGTCAACGACACCCCCAACTCCCCGGCGACAGTGGCTTTGCATGTGACCGACAGCCATGTGGGCGAGACGGTCAGCGCCGTCACCATCTCGGGCGCTCCATCGGGATCGACCCTGACGGTGGGCGGAGCCACGGTGACCGCCAACGCGGCAGGCGTCTTCTCGCTGACAGCGGAGCAAGTGGCCGCTGCGCAAACTGCGGGCGGCGACACGTTGCTGATTACTCCGCCGCACAATTACACCGGCATTATGTATCTACAAGTCAACGCCACCGTGCTGAACGCTGCGGGCGGAACCGAAACCAACACCCAAGTGGTGCCCATCAACGTGGCCCAACCCACCATCGGCGCGACCATCACCGCGCCTTCCACGGTGACCGCGTCGGAAAACCACTCCACGTCGTTCTCTCTGAACGTCGCCGACAGCCATTTGGGCGAATCGGTGTCCACCGTCACCATCACCGGCGCGCCCAACGGGACCTATCTCAGCGTCGACGGTCATTATATCCACGCGTACAATAGCACCTTCACCTTGACGGCGGCCCAAGCCAGCAACGCCACCTTGACCATCCATCCGCCCCATGATTACAACGGCGCCATGTCGCTGGTGGTACACGCCACGGCGGTCAACAGCCAGGGTGTGACCGAGACGAACACCCAGACCATCGGCGTCTCGTTCGGCGGCGTCACCCAAGGCGCCACCATCGAAGTGCCGTGGGGTCACACGATTACAGCGCAAGAAAATCACGCCATCTCTTTAAACGCTGAGATCAACGACGGGCATGGGGGAGAATCCATCACCGCCGCCAGCATCGGCGGCGCTCCTGCGGGGTCGACCCTGACCATCGGCGGCACAATCCTCCATCAAGATGCGAGTGGAGCCTTTGCCCTGACGCCCGCCCAAGCGGCCAATGGCAACTTTATTTTGACAACGCCCACCGGCTATGTGGGCGAGGTGACCTTGACCATCAGCGCCACCGCGCAAAACGGAAGCGCGGCGGCGGTAACCTCCTCGCAAAATTTGGTGATCAACGTCCAAGATGTTGGCCCCACCGCAAGCCAGTCGCACTGTTTCTCGGTCAATACGGGCGGCATCGTCACCGAAAGCATCGGTGCCACAGGAGCCGCTGGCAATACCTTGTCCTATGCACTGGAAAGCGGCGAAGGCCCCAGCCATGGCTCCGTGACCTTCGATCAAAACGGCAACTTCACCTATTCGGCCAATTCCGGCTATTCCGGCACCGATCAGTTCCAAGTGGTGGTGTCTGACGGCCATGGCGGCACGGTGGTGCAAACCGAGACCGTCAACGTCATAAATCCCTTTACGCAGGAATACGGCGACGGCTTCCACAACGCCAACGCCCATTGGAACGACGGCGTCAGCGGACACGTCTTCCGTAACGCGGGCGACGTCAACGCCACCCTTAACGCGGGCAACGGCAACAATGTCATTTACGGCAACGATGGCTCGGACGCCACCGGAGCCCACACCGTCACCATGCAGCTGCATATCACCGCCCATGTTCCCGACGAAGCCTATGGCGCAACCATGTCCTATTCGCTGGGTAATCTGCCTTCCCATACCAGCATCGTCGATGCCAGCGGCAACGCGCTTGATGCCTGCCATTTGACCAACGCGCAGATTTCCGGAGGGATCTATTTGTCGTGCCCGGACAATCACATCGCCTCCAGTTTCGACCTTTCGGTGACGGCGACGGCCACCAATCATGACGGCAGCACCAATGTCTCAACCGGAACCCTGGCAGTCGACAGCACGGCCTTTGGCGGCAATGATGTGATTACCGCTGGCAGCGGCAACAACACCATCTATGGCGGCGTTGGCAACAACCTCATCACCGCCGGAGACGGCAACAATACCGTCTATGTGGAGGATGGCAACAACACCATCAGCCTGGGCCACGGCAACGACACCATCCATGCGGGCGACGGCAACAATACCATCACCCTGGGCGAAGGCTCTGTCACTTTGGGCGATGGCAACAATAGCGTGACCTTTGACGGCGGCACGGCGGCGAACCCCTATGCTTTGACGGGAACTGTCAGCCTTGGCGAAGGCAGCAACCTGATCCATATCTCGGGGTCCGGCAGCAATGAGAATATCACCATTCTCGACAACACCCATGCCATCGGCACCGAAACCCTGACCTTGCAACACACCGGAACCGGCAGCGGCGGTGACACCATGCTGTTCGATTTCAACGGCCATGCCATGGTGCTGAACGGCGACACCGGCGGCAACTGGACCGACACGCTGGATCTGTCCAAGCACGCGCAAGCCGGGGATTCGCTTTATGTGGTCGACAATCAAGGCCACACCATCAGCATCGGCGCGGGCGAGCACGGAACCATTAACCTGACCGACGGCTCTGGATCGCTGTCAAACTCAGGCCATGTCTTCACCGATTCCGCCCATCAGCATCAAGCGGTGGAATTCCACAATATCGAGAAGATCACCTACTAGGATCTGAGTTTTAAATCTTTATGACATTCACGATATAACGCTGATCCAATTGGAATTTGCGTGTAGTAAGAACGTAAGTTTTAAAGAGGGTATCCGCGAATAATGACCACATCCGTTTCCAACGCAGGCACCGAGCCAGGACTGCGTTTCGCAATGTTGATTGGCCCCAATGGCACCACGTCTGAATTGGGATGGGAAGACCTGAAGAAATGGAAACCGGAAGACGGTTTCCTGTGGGTCCATTTGGAACGCGATCACCCCGTCACCCACCAATGGCTCTTGGAGCATGCGGGGCTGGACCCGCTGATTGCTCACGCCCTGGCGGCTGAGGAATCTCGGCCCCGTGTAGAAGATGTGGACGACGCCTTGCTGGTGGTTTTGCGCGGCGTCAACACCAAATCGCACGATCATGGCAGTTTGCCCGAAGACGACGTCGAACTGGTGCCTCTGCACATTTGGAGCGATGGTTCCCGCTGCATCACCTTACGCGACAAGGACCACACGTTGGAGGCCCTGCGCGATCTTCGCATGTTGCTGTTAAGTGGCAAAGGTCCACGCGACGCCGGGTCAATATTGGCCCGCATCGCCGAAAAAGTCGTCGATCACTTGGGCGATTTGGTGACCATCGTGGAAGAAGAACTCTCGGGTTTGGAAGATTTGATTTCGTCCAATGAAACCCAAAAAGAAACCCGTCACGACGTCACAGAAATGCGTCGCCGCATCGTTCTGTTCCGGCGCTTCATGGCACCGCAGCGCGAGGCCATGTATCGTCTGCGCCAAGATGATGCGACCTGGCTGAATGTAGAAGCCAAGATGCGCTTAAGAGAAGTCAATGATCGGCTCAACCGCCAATTGGACGATCTGGACGAAATGCGTCAACGAGCCACCTTGTTGCATGAGGAAATAGACGCCAAGACGGCAGAGATGATCAATCGCAACACCTTCATCATGTCCATTGTCAGTGTCATCATGCTGCCCATTACCTTCATCACCGGCTTCTTCGGCATGAATACCGGCGGATTGCCGTTCAATTCCGAAGACCAGACCGGCACTCTGACGGCAGGTTGGATCATCATCGCCACCGGCATCCTGACCATATTAGCTCTGATTTATATGCTGCGACGCCGCTAGAAAGACAAAAAAAGGGGGCGGACTTCCTGCCGCCCCCTCTTCAATTCTTGACGAAGAACGCTTAAGCGTCGGCCATTTCAAGGCTGAGCACGCCGCTGTCATAATCATACGAGAACAGTTCGGCATAACGAGCCCAATTGATGGCCGTATCCAAGATCTCGGACGCGTCTTCGGGATTCACTTGGTCCTGCAACTCGGCCAAGAACCGGCTTTCATGCGCATTGTGGTCCTGACGCTCGCGCAGGACCTGAAGGATGTGACCAATCAACGGCACATGTTGAACCACATGCTGACCGAAAATGCTCTTGCGATCGGGAATGTCCGCGTTGTGGAAGCCTAACGCCTCGGGGGTCAGGGTAATCGTGGTGTCTTCGAACGTGGTGAAGCCCAGCAATTGCAACCCTTCGGCCAACTGCAACAGGGTGTCCAGCGCCAACCCTTCGCTCTCCTCCAACTCGGCCAAGTCCGCCGTTCCATTGAAGGGGGCGGAATCGATGGCGTCGATCAAACCCAATAACGGCTGCACGTAGATTTTCGGCAGACGATACGCGATGCCGATTTGGGCGTCATGTTTGCGCTCGGTCGTGTGCGCTCGCGCCATGCCGATGGCCAACTGACGATAGATGTCGTCGACGATATCCTTGAACGCCTCACTCTCGCGATCCCTCGGATGCGGCAAAGTAATGTGGATATCCGTGCGGACCCGTCCAGGGTGAGCCGACAAGACCACGATGCGATCGGAAACCTCGACCGCTTCCTGGATATTGTGCGAAACGAAGACAATGCCGCGCGTGGGGATTTTCTTTTCAGTCCACAAATCCATCAAGTCGCCGCGCAAGATTTCCGCCGTCAGCACGTCCAAGGCGGAGAACGGTTCGTCCAGCAACAGCAAATCCGGATTCACCACCAAGGCCCGGGCAAAGCCCACGCGCTGGCGCATACCGCCGGACAATTCCTTGGGATAGGCGTTTTCGAAACCGTCAAGACCGATCAGCTCAATGGCTTTCAGCGCCCGGCTGTTGCGCTCGGCCAAACCGACGCCTTGCGCCTCTAGGCCGAACGCGACGTTTTCAAGAACCGTCAACCACGGAAACAGCGCGAAGCTTTGAAACACCATGGCGATACCCGGCATCGGGCCGGTCACCGGATTTCCGCGGTACAGAACCTCGCCGTCCGAAGCCGGAACAAGACCTGCGATGATTCGCAAGAGGGTGGACTTGCCACAGCCCGATTGGCCCAAAATGGCGACGATTTCGCCATCGCCAATGGTCAGATCAACGCCGTCGAGCACTTTCGGCATGGTGGAATCCAGAACGCCATAAGACTTTACGACGTTTTTCAGGATCATGGGAGCAACTGTCATATCCATTTTATTCCCCTTGTTTAGCCCATCCGCACGCGTTCTTCGGCCCAGGCATACAACCTGCGCCACACCAGGCGATTAATGACAGTGACGAAGACGCACAACACAGCGCTTCCCAAGACCACGCGCGGCATATCGCTCTCGGCCGACGCCTTGGCGATATAGGCGCCGATGCCGGTTGCCGACAGGGTGGTATCGCCCCATTTGACGATTTCAGACACGATGCTGGCGTTCCACGAACCGCCCGAAGCGGTCACGACGCCGGTGACGTAAGCGGGCAAGACATACGGCAACGCAACTTTGCGCCACCACATCCAGCCTTTGGCGCCAAAATTCTGAGCGGCGAATTGCAATTCCGCAGGCATGGTCGACATGCCGCCAATCACATTGAACAGGATGTACCATTGCGTCCCCAAGATCATCAACGGAGACAGCCAGTACTCGGGATCAACGCCATAATGGGTGATCAAGACCACCGCCAACGGAAACAGCAGATTGGCCGGGAACGCCGCTAAAATCTGCACCACCGGCTGCACCGCTTGCGCCAAACGGGGCCGCATGCCGACCAACACTCCGATCGGCACCCAGACGAACGACGCGATGATGATCCAAAAAGCCACCCGCAGCGCTGTAAACAGGCCAAGCTTGAAGACCGTTTCAATCTCCTGCAATTGGGCCTCTTCGCTCACGACGTCGTAGACTTCCCACAGACAGTAAATCGCCAGACAGATCAAGGTTATGTTCCACACCAAATCGATGATGCGCTGGAGGATCGGCGACATGGGACGACTGGCGCGCTGAACGCCGCTGGATTGCGGCAAGAACTTGCCCAGAAAAGCGATACCCTCGGACAGGGTGTCTGACGCCCAATTCAGGAACTGGGCGCGACGCAGCATGTCGAGGAACCAACTGGAGCGCGTTCCCTCCACCGGATCGTCCGACGCCCTAAACTTGTCTGACCACACCAGAAGCGGACGCATGACCATTTGGTCCACGGCCAGAATCACCACGAACATCGCGATCAACGCATATCCGACAGCCGACAGGTCACGCGCGTCGATGGCGGCGGCAATGTAAGAACCGATCCCAGGCAGAGTGACCTGCTTATCCTGAATGGTGATGGCTTCGGACGCCACGACGAAGAACCAACCGCCCGACGCCGACATCATAATGTTCCACACCAATTGCGGCATGGCGAAGGGAACCTCCAAGCGCCAGAATTTGCGCCAGGGCGACGCCCGGAACATTCTGGACGCTTCTTCAAGATCGAGCGGAACGGTGCGGAAGGATTGGTACAGACTGAAGGTAATGTTCCAGGCCTGAGAGGTAAAGATGGCGAAGATCGACGCGCACTCAACCCCCATCAAACTGCCCGGAAACAAAACGATAAACCCCGTCACCGTGATGGTCAGAAAGCTGAGGATGGGCACGGATTGCAAGACGTCCAAAACGGGGATCAGCAGTTTCGACAACATCTGGCTTTTCGCCGCCAGGGCTGCATAGATCAGGCTGAACACAATAGACGCAATCATGGCGATCGCCATGCGCAACGTGGTTCTTAAGGCGTATTCGGGCAGGTTCGAAGGATCGAGAGAAATCTCCAATTCGGTTTTGCCAACCTCGAACGGCACGACCATTCCCTGATGCGCGTGGCCAACCAGCGACACCGCGCCAATGACCAGAACAAACGCCAACATGTCCCAGTAATTGGGAATCGAAGGACGATTGATAGAGGGAATGGAAAACCGCGAAATCGGTATGGAAAGATAACTCATCTGAGCGGCCCCCGTCACTTGAACCCAATAAAATCTGCTTCGGCTTTTATATCAAAACCAAAGAATAAGTGATGAAGTTTTTTTGACGCAGCGCTTTAATTATCAGAAAAATCCGCCTTGTTACAGTACAGAAACAGTGATGCCCAATCGATCCGGCACGCATATTTGGAAATCAGCGCGTATGTTTGGTCAGGAATTTTTGCGGTTTACGTGCGCTGCCTTGGCGAACCGCCGGCCCATCACTTTGCCCCGCTCCGGTGCCCTTGGGCTGCCAAGCCGGAATCAGATGGCGCTTGCCATTGCCGATCAAATCGGCGCGGCCCATGCGGGTCAAGGCTTCACGCAGAAGCGGCCAATTCTCAGCGTCGTGATAGCGCAAGAACGCTTTGTGCAATCTTCGTTGTTTCAGTCCCAGCACCCGCGATACGGTTTCGCCTTGATTACGGCGGATTGGGCGCAGAGGATTGCGGCCGGTATGATGCATGGCCGTGGCCAAGGCCATGGGCGATGGCAGGAAGGTTTGCACCTGATCGGCCCGGAAGCCGTTTCGCTTCAACCACAGCGCCAGTTCCATCATGTCCTGGTCGGTGGTGCCGGGATGGGCGGCAATGAAATAGGGAATCAGATACAATTCCTTACCCGCTTCCTTGGCGGCTTTGTCGAACAAGGCCTTGAAGCGGTCGTACGCGCCAATGCCCGGCTTCATCATATGCGACAGCGGGCCGGGTTCGGTATGTTCCGGGGCAATCTTCAAATATCCGCCCACATGATGGCTGGCCAGTTCCTTAACGTATTCGGGATCGCGCACGGCCAGATCGTAACGCACCCCCGACGCCACCAGCACCCGCTTGATGCCCGGCAAAGCCCGCGCCTTGCGGTACAGGGAAATCAACGGGCCGTGATCGGTGTTCAAATTAACGCAAATGTCGGGATAGACGCAGGACAGGCGTCGGCAGACCGACTCGGTCTTGGCATCCTTGCAGTTCAGCCGCCACATATTGGCGGTGGGGCCGCCCACATCCGAGATGGTGCCGGTAAAACCCTCGGTCTTGTCGCGGATCCGCTCGATCTCGCGCAACACAGACTCTTCCGAGCGGCTTTGAATGATGCGGCCTTCATGTTCGGTGATGGAGCAAAAACTGCACCCGCCGAAGCACCCGCGCATGATGGCGACGGAAAAACGGATCATTTCCCAGGCGGGTATCTTTTGGTCCAGGTAAGACGGATGGGGCGCCCGTGCGAACGGCAATTCGTAAATCTGGTCCAGCTCCTTGGTGCTCAGCGGAATCGGCGGCGGATTGATCCAAACATGCCGCGTTCCATGGGCCTGGATCAAGGCCTTGGCGTTGCCGGGATTGCTTTCCAGATGGGACAAGCGACTGGCATGGGCGTACAGCACCGGGTCGGCGGCTACCGCCTCATAGGATGGCAGCTTCAGGACCACATGATCGCCCTTGGGAATTTTAACCGTGGCGGCCTCATCCTCGACCTGCGCGCAATCCACCACGTCCCAACCATCGGGAGCGTGACTCACCATCACCGCCGTGCCGCGCAGATCGCTCTGGTCTGCGATGCTTTTGCCAGCGGCAAGGCCGTGAACCAGCGCCACCAGCGCCCGTTCGGCATTGCCGTAGAGCAAGATGTCGGCCTTGGAATCCACCAGCGCCGAGCGGCGCACCTTATCGGACCAATAATCGAAGTGGGCGATGCGGCGCAGCGACGCTTCGATGCCGCCGATTACCACCGGGACATCGGCAAACGCCTCCTTGCAGCGTTGGGCATAGACCAGAACCGCCCGGTCGGGTCGCTTGCCGCCCTCGCCGCCCGGCGTATAGGAATCGTCCTTGCGGATGCGCCGGTCCGAGGTATAGCGGTTGACCATGGAATCCATGTTGCCCGCCGTCACGCCATAGAACAAATTGGGCTTGCCCAACGCCTTGAACGCTTCGGCGTCGCGCCATTCCGGCTGAGCGATGATGCCGACCCGGAACCCCTGCGCTTCCAGCAAACGGCCGATAATCGCCATGCCGAAACTGGGATGATCGATATAGGCGTCGCCGGTGACCAGGATCACATCGCACGAATCCCAGCCCAACCGATCCATTTCGTCCCGCGACATGGGCAGAAACGGGGCCGTGCCGAACCGGCTGGCCCAGTATTTCCGGTACGAGAAGATGTTGCGCTCTGTGGACATGAGGGGATAATAGCGAAGGTCGAACCGGGCGATAGAGATTTTTTCCATGCGACTGTTTATGGCCTTAGGGTTTTTGGTGGCTTTGCTGTGGAACGGGAGCGCCCGCGCCCAGCAGCAAGTCGATCCGCACGACCGTCAAATGCTGACCTTTTACTTCCACACCACGCCGTTGCAGGACAAGGCGCTGGACAAATTCGCCCATCAAGATTTGGTCCGGGCCGAACAAGCGGGACGTCCGGTGGAACCCCGCGTCGCCATGCTGCCCGGCATGATTCTAATAAGCCTGGAATCCGTCACCATTTGCGACAGCGATAAAGGCTGCCCCTTGCTGATCTTCCGCGACATCACCAAACCGCCGACCTTGATCGATTCGTCTTACCAAAACATCTCCATCGCCCAGACGCCCAAAGGCACCTCGCTGTATTTGCGCGACGGCGTCGGCGACAAGGTCTGCGTGATCCCGCAAATCGGCAAAGGCAAGTGCGCCCGTCCCAAGAAAAAGTAAAACTCCGTCATCAATCTGTCACTGTTCAAAATCCGATGCCCTCCTTACATGATGGAGCAGACGCGATAAGGAGAACGCCATGGCCGCAACCATCCTGATGACCGATCCAGAGTTCTACGAAGTTTCGTACACCATCAATCCTTGGATGCGGCCCGACCAATGGAGCCAAGACGTTGCCGCCGCTCAAGCCCTGGCCCGTCACCAATGGACAAATCTGAAGTCTAAGTTGGAACAAGACGGCATCACGGTGTTGACCATGCCGGGTGCCGCAGGGTTGCCCGATTTGGTCTTTCCCGCCAATGCCGCCATCGTGCTGGACGGCAAGGCCCTGCTGGCCCGCTTCCGCTATCCTCAACGCCAAGGCGAAGAAGCCTGCTTCCTGAAATACTTCACCCAGCTCAAAGACCAAGGCATCATCCAATCGGTGGCGCCGTTCCCCGAAGGGCTGTACCAGGAAGGCGCCGGAGACTGCCTCTGGGACGTCACCCGGTCGCTGTTCTGGGCCGGTTGGGGGCCGCGCTCGGATCGCCGCGCCATGGACCATGTGGTCGGACATTTCGGTAAGAAAGTGGTGGGGCTGGAACTGACCAGCGAGAAATATTACCACCTGGATACCTGCTTCTCGGTCTTGTCGGGGGGCGAAATCCTGTATTACCCGGAAGCATTCTCCTGGGAATCGCGCATCGTGTTGGAAGAACTGGTGCCGCCCTCCCAACGCATCGTCGCCACCGCCGAGGAAGCGGCGGCGTTCAGCGTCAACGCCGTCAATGTCGGCCGCAAATTGTTCCTGTCCAGCCCTCCCGACAGCCTGGTGGCGAAATTGCGCGACAAGGATTACGAATGCGTGCCGTTGGATCTGTCGATGTTCGTGATCTCGGGCGGCGGCGCGTTCTGTCTGACCCTAAGACTGGACCGCGTTTCTGTCGCCAACCCGGCGGTCGTCTAAGCGGGCGATCAAGTCTACCAGCTTGGCTTCCTTGAACGGTTTTTCCATCAGATCATCCATCCCGGCTTGACGGCAGGATTCTTGGTCGCTGGGCAGGACCGCCGCCGTCAAGGCGATGATTGGCGTGCGGCGTCGGTCGCTTTCCCGCTCCAGCTTGCGGATGGCTTTGGCAGCCTCGATGCCGCCCATTTTGGGCATTTGCACATCCATCAATATCAGATCGAACAGACCTGCGCTGCACGCCTCCACCGCCTGCAAGCCGTCCTCGGCCAGGGTAATGCTGTGGCCATATTTGGTGAGCATGGCGTAAACCACCATGCGGTTGACGGCGGTGTCTTCCGCCACCAGGATCGACAACGGGCGTTGTGAAATCGGCGCCGAAACCGCATGACTGACTTCAACCTCGATACCCAGCTTGAACGGCAAAACGAAAATGAAGCGGCTGCCCTTGCCGGTCTCGCTTTCCACCCAAATGCGCCCCCCCATGACCTCGGCCAATTGACGGCAGATGGCCAGCCCCAAGCCGGTGCCGCCATAGCGCCGATTGATGCTGGAATCCGCTTGGGTGAAGGGATCGAAGATATGGGGCAACGCGTTTGGATCGATGCCGATGCCGGTGTCTTGAACTTGAAACCGCAGCCACAACTCATCAAGGGCGACGAATTCCGTATCCACCGAAACGGCAATGGACCCCGATTCGGTAAACTTAATGGCGTTGCCGATCAGATTGAGCAGGATTTGCCGCAGCCGTGCCACGTCGCCCGCCACCCGGTGCGGCACTTCTTGGGCGATTTTCAATTCAGTTTCCAAGCCTCGCTGCAAGGCAGTCACCCGCATCAGCGCCACCACATCGCCGACCAATTCGGTCAGATCGAACTCGATGATTTCGGCGACAATGGCTCCGCGATCCATGCGCGAGAAGTCCAGAATGTCGTTGAGAATGGCCAGCAAGGCCTCGCCGGACGAGGTGATGATCTTCAGGCGTTCTTGCAAAGACGGGGATTCCGCTTCGTCCAACGCCAATTGCGCCATGCCAAGAATGCCGTTCATGGGCGTTCTGACCTCGTGGCTCATCATGGCCAAAAAGTCGCCCTTGGCTTGATTGGCCGCTTCCAGCTCGGCGATGCGCAAGCGATCATTGACGGTCAGAATCATATAGCGGGTCAACCCCACCAACAGCAAGGGCGTGCCCGCCAATGCCAGCAGCAATTGCCAGTCCGAGCGCAGCCATTGCCGCATCATGTCGTCGTTGCTGACGCTGGCCACCACCGCCACCGGATAGAATTCCGAGGCCTCGAAGGCGACAAAGCCATTGCGCCTGGAAAACACCCCGGTATCGTCGATGCGTCCGTGATCGGTGAATTCCAACCGATGCAGCACCTTGTCCTCTACCGTTGGCAAGGGCAGGCTATGGGGTACGGGAACCGAGACCAGGGACTGTCCGTCAAAGCGGATCAGCGCCGCTTCGCCATCGGCGCTAAGCCTTGCAGAATCCAACATAGAGGAAAAATATAACGGATTCAGTGCGACGATGACCTTATAGGGCGACATCTCTCGCCCCGGCGTTTGCTTGGTGACCGGCAGCACCCATTGTCCCGATTGGGCCTGCTCGTTATCATCCAGAAACCGTCCTGGAAACGGATTGCCAAAGCGCAGGACGCTGCCGCTGGTGCTGTCGTTAAAAGCCAGAGCGCGCAGATCCATGGTGATGCCTTCCTCGCCGTGGGTGTCCATCACCACCTTGCCATTGGCGTCAACCACCATGATCTGCCGAATCTGCGGCGAATCGCGCAAGATGCGCAACGCTTTTTCCTTGGCTGAATGAAACCCGGTGAACGGATCGATCATCACCACGCTTTCGCCCACGCTGTCCAAGGACGTGGACACTGAATCCAAGGTGCGGGTAATGCCTTGGCTCAACACCTCGGTGGTGGCCGAGACGGTTTCCGCCGCGCCTTCGACGTTTTGCGTGTAGCTGCGCCATGCCGCCAACGACGACAAGCCGGTTGCCGCCAATGTAATCAGAACGCCAGCCGCCGCCACCCGATGGCGCGAGCTTTTCCCCAGACTGGACGAAAATGAGGAGGGTTTCATTGGCTGCTCGTTCATAATCGCCGACCATACCCCATACTTACAGAAGCGTGAACTCTCAAACCGTCACAGAAACGCTGTTTAAGGAAATCCGCGGAACGGTTAAACTGGCATTTAATCCGCTTATTATGGAGCAATCGATGAACACCGCCGCAACAACCAGCCACATCATGGATGACGTCGCCCTGATTTACGGGTTCAGCATCAAAAACGGGGCGGCCACTTCGATTCAAGGCGGCGTCCAAAATACCGATGATCAGGATTATATGTGGTGCCATGTAAATTTGGCGTCGGAAGCAGGTATACACTGGGTCAAAAGCCATTCCAATTTGCCACCTCAACTTATCTCCGCCTTTTGCAATCGCGAGGAAGAGACCGACGTCTTGCCCTTTGGCACAGGGCTTTTGGTGGCGGTTAAGGACCGCCTCAAGGCGTTCGGCGACGCCCCCCTGGAACTTGGCAATCTGCACATGTGGATCGAACCCAACCGCATCATCACTGCTCGCTGGCATCCGTTGGTCGCCCCAGACCGGCTGCGCTTCAGACTGCAAGTGGGTTCAGCCCCGGAAACGTCGGTCGGACTGGCCATCGCCATGCTCGATGAAATCGTCAAGGACATCGAAAATATCGGCGACAAGATTATCCAAAATATCGATGAATTGGAGGATCGGGTGCTGGACAACGATCAGAGCCGGATCGCCGCCGATATCGGCCTTGCCCGCCGCCAGATCATCCGCATGCGCCGACAAGTTTTGCCTCTTCGACTGAACATCACCCGGGCGGCGAAGGAATTGCCCAAATGGGCGACGGTTAGTGAGAACGAATCGCTGGACTCGTTGCTATCCCGCATCGAGCGCATCGGCAGCGAAATCGTCGAAGCCCAGGAACAGGCCCGTGTCCTGCAAGATGAAAGCGGGGCACGGTCAGCGGAAAATATCAATCGCAGCATGTATGTGCTGACCTTATTCACCGTCATTATTTTACCGCTCAACTTGATCACCGGTTATTTCGGCATGAACGTGCAAGGATTGCCGGGAGTTGGTGTCGATGGCGGCTTTGAATGGGTCACAGCCAGCATGGTCATAACCCTTGTCGTTACCGTCCTATTCTTCAAATGGAAGAGGTGGTTCTAAACGACAGCGTCACTTTGACAAATATATTAACACTTCCGTGAATTTTTCTGGTCATACTCCCTAGATTGGGGGTATCTGTCACCAAAAGGGCCCCTTGGGCCAAATAACTTAATGACGGAAACTGGGATGTCGGCGACGCGCGCCAGCTTTGAAGTGCAGGTGCAAAAAGAAGGGCGATGGATCGCGGATATCGTTCTGGATCGTGAAGACGATGCCAGAAGCGCTGCGGCACGGCTGTTTGCCGATCGCAAGTGCGAAGGGGTTCGCATCTTCCGCAATTGGCTGCGCTCGGACCAAACCATCGTCGAAACCCAGATCTTTTGTGAAACCCGCGTCATCAAGGAAAACGAGAAGCTGCGTATTGGCATGGTTGACGCCATACCTCCCAAATGCGACAGCGACGAGGATTATTACGGGTTCGCCAGCCGTCAGTTCATGAACCGGATTTTCCGCGCCTATTGCGACAAGATTTTTGTCACTCCCACCGAAATCCTTCATGACTTCAAGGAATTCAAACGTCTTCAGGACACAGAAACCTTGATGTCCTCGGCTGTGGACCGGGTCGCTTTCCTGCAAACCCAGGACACCGACCAGGACCCCAAAGAGCGCAAAGAGCAAGTGTTCAAAGCCATCGGTCGGATCTCGGCCCGGTCCCGAAAAGTGGAGAAAGTGAAGCTGCCCAAACCGGGCGCGTCCCTCAGCGAGTTGTTGCGTTCGGTGCCCGCGAAGGAAGATACCAGCGACTATTTGACCATGGTCTCGTTGACGCGGGACTTGCTGACCAACCGGTCTTGGTTGGGAAAACTGGATCGTCTGCTGGATCTGGCCGCCGAAGAAACCGACCCCAACGCCATCGTCATGCTGGACGGCGTGATCTCGGACGTTCTGATGTCCAACGTCCTTCAGGACATATTGGGGCAGCAATCCAATCTGGCCCGCGCCATCATCCGCATGTTCGATTTGGCTGACGGCAAGTTCCCGCCCGACATCAGCGACGCTGCTTCGACCGTCGCCAAGCTCAACGCCATTCTGGCCAGCGGACTTTATCCCCGTTCCAAGACCAGCATCATTGACCGCGCCCATCGTCAAATCCGCTCGGTGACGCCGCTGTGCCGCGACGGCGCCGACAAGGAGTTGATTGAATTCCAAAAGATCATTCACCGCGTTCTGACCCCGGTGTGGTTCATTTCTGGCCCGGACACCGCCGAGGCGCTGACGTCGCGCCACACCCGGCTGGTCATTCAAGGCGGCGTGGCCGGACGCAAGGCGGCGATATTGTGGACCTTCCTGGCCATGCCCGACATGGCCACCGGCGTCATTTACCTCAGTGAATTGGTGCTCAGCCAGTATGCGGAAGAACATACCGAGGATATGAGCCGGAAATTCCACGAAGTTCTGAAACAAAAAAGCCTGGATGAATTCTGCGAACCCGGCTTGTCCATGCGCGATCGGTTGTCACGCGCCACCAATGCCTATCGCGCTTTGGCTCCCACTCCGTTCCCCGATCAAGTCAAGGATCGAGTGTTGGTCCATATCGACGCCATTATCGACAAGTTTCTGGTGGAAGAAGAAATCATCGAGAAGATGGATCACAACGATTCGTCATTGCGCGAACGCGCCCAACGCTTGGTGCAATTCTGCGCGGCAGGTGTGCTGCCGCCCCAAGGTAAATCCGTCGACCGCACCCGCACCCGCATTCTCAATTTGTTGCGCCAGCCCAATTTCGACGCCCGTTTCATCGAAGGTCTGGACGATCCGACCGTGGCGCAAGAAACCTTGCGCGATTTTCACCAATTATTGGTCAAGGCCGGGTTCGGCTGAACCTCCATGTGACCGCGTGGGCTTACCGCAATGGGGACACGTTGCGTGGCCGCCCATCACTTCGTTGCGAAGGATTTCGATGGCTTCGTCCTCGGTCAAGTTAAGCGACTGTCTGGCGTCTTCCAAGGCGCGCCGCTGATAGCGGGTAATGCGGCCATTTTTATCCAGAACGTCATCCACGAGGGTCCGGTATTCCTCACGCCGCATGCGCAATTGCTCCGAAAAGCCCGAGGCCAAAAAGCCCGACGGCAGCGCAATCATGCCCAAGCCGGTGATGGCGGTCGCCGCGCCAATGAACTTGCCCAACACCGTCACCGGCACCATGTCGCCGTAACCCAAGGTGGTGACGGTCACCACCGCCCACCACACCGAGGTGGGGATATCGGTAAATACCTGCGGCTGAGCATGGTGCTCGGCCAAATAAATCAAGCTGGCGGACAACACCAACACCACGCCCAAAACAATCAACATGGCGCCAATGGTGCGGATCTCCTGGCGCACCACATCGACGATCACCGTCAAGGCTAGGGAATACCGCGAAAGCTTCAGGATCCGGAAAATTCGCAGCACGCGCAGCACTCGAAGATCGATCTCGAACACGATCCCCAAATAGAAGGGAGCGATGGACAACAGGTCGATAATCGCCGAAGGCGATATCGCCCAGCGTAGACGCCCCCATACCGGATGACGATAATGGGGACTTGGCAAATCCACCGCGACCCACAATCTAATAAGATACTCGATGGTGAACACCCCGACGGAAAGCGTGTCAAAGGCTTGAAAAATGGGACCGTGAACCAGGCTCCAGCTTTCCACCGACTCGAAGGTGACGGCCAAAACATTGAGAAGGATTAAGACGACCAGGGCATGGTGCATGACCCTGCCCCCAATGGACTGCGGATGATCCGACATCATTCGATAGGATTTGTGACGCAAACGAATAAGGGCGCGGAGCAAAGGTATGGTTGAGGGCAAAGGTCTCACGGCGGTTGTTCTCCTGTTCGCAAGATGCCACAGCTCTGTGTTATTTAGTAGAAACAGTTTCATTATCAGACATAGGTTTTCCGAGTGCCTCATCCCACATCCCCCCGTCATGAGCATCCTTTCGCGCCTTTCGTGCGTGCCCTTGGCAAAGGCCCCAATCTGTCCCGCCCTCTGACCCAGGACGAAGCCCGGCAGGCCCTGACCATGGTCTTCGCCGACCAAGTCGAACCCGTTCAATTGGGGGCGTTCCTGTGTCTGTTGCGGGTCAAAACAGAACTGCCCGAGGAGATCGCCGGCATGGTGCAAGCCTGCCGATCGACCTTCACCATCGACCCCAAACCGTGGAAAATCGACGTGGATTGGGCCGCTTGGGCAGGCAAGTCCCGACAATTGCCATTGTACGTTCTGGCTGCCCTGGCCCTGGGCAAACACGGAATTCGCGTGTTCATGCATGGAGCCGAGGAGCACACCCAGGGACGCGTCTATACCAGTGATGCGCTTACGGCGTTAGGACTGTTCCAATGCCGCGATCAAGCCGACGTTGAACGCGCGTTGGATCAACACGGCTTTGCCTATATGGCGCTGACCGACCTTTCGCCGCCCATGCAGAAGGTCATGGATCTGAAGCTCTTATTGGGTTTGCGCTCGCCGTTGCATACGGTCGGCCGCCTCTCCAATCCCAGCCAAGCTCCGTTTGCCCTGACCGCCGTCACACACCCCCCCTATCTGAGCGTGCATCAACAAGCATCGCAGCTGCTGGGGCAGCCCCGCATGGCGGTGTTCAAGGGCGATGGCGGCGAAGCGGAACGGCGACCGGAAAAATCTTGCGAGGTTCTGTTTCTGGACCACGAACTCGCCGGGTCGGAAGACTGGCCCGCCATGGTGGCAGGCATACGTGCGCAAGAAGAATCGCTGGACTTGACCCGCTTGACCGCCCTATGGTCCGGGCAACACAACGATGATGTGGCTCAGGCTGTCCTCATCGGCACCATCGCTATCGTCTTGCGCTATAGCGGGCGCGCCGCGTCTATTCCCGAAGCCTTGGGCCAAGCCGCCGAAGTTTGGAACAATCGTCCGAAAGTCCTTTAAGGAAACCAACTTGATGATCTCCATCGAACATCTGACCCATGTCTATCCGGCCACGCGGAAACTTCCCGCCCGCACTGCGGTCTCCGATTTCACCCTGTCCGTCAAGACCGGCGAATTCGTCATCCTGTCCGGACCCAACGGCTCGGGCAAATCCACGCTGTTCCGCATTCTGACCGGCATGGCCTTGCCCAGTTCTGGCGCGGTCACCATCAACGGGCACGATCTGATTAAATCACCCGAGCTGGTTCGCCCCGTGCTGGGGGTGGTGTTCCAAAGCCCGGCCTTGGACAAGCACCTAACGGTCAACGAAAACTTGAAGATTCATGCCGCCTTGTACGGCATCCCGGCAGCGGACTTCGAAAAACGCCGCGATGCTGGTCTGGAATGGACCGACGTCAAGGACCGTCTGGATCAGAAGGTCGATACCCTGTCCGGCGGTCAAGCCCGACAAGTGGAATTGGCCAAGGTTCTGATGACCGATCCCAAGTTGCTGCTGCTGGATGAACCCACCACCGGCCTGGACCCGTCGTCGCGCCGCAATTTCATCGCCACTCTGCGCCGCATTCAGCACGAGCGCGGCATGACCGTGCTGATGACCAGCCACGTCTTTACCGAGGCCGAGGATGTTGACCGCGTCGCCATCATGAAGGAAGGACGTTTGCTGGCCTGGGACACCCCCAGCGCGCTTCGCTCGATGATCGGCAAGGAAATGCTGGTGTTGCAACCGACTGACGCGATCAAGGTCGCCGCCATCTTGCGCGATGAAATGCACCTGACCGTGCGCTTTCACGGCGACGAATTGCGCCTGGAAGAAACCGAAAACGGCGCAGGCCTGCCCTTGGCCGAAAAAATCCTGGATCGCTGCCGCGCCGATCTGCTGTCGCTGGCGATCAAACGCCCCGATCTTGAAGATGTCTTCGTCCACGTTACCAGCCGAGCCCCCTCGTCCTCTTCTGTGCAGGAACAAGCCCAATGATCCGCGTCATCCACGCCCTAGCTTATCGCGAATTGATCCGCTTCGCCAGCCAACCCCAACGGGTCATCGGCACCATCGCTCAACCCCTGCTGTTTTGGTTGTTCCTGGGCGCCGGAATGGGCGGGTCGTTTCGTCCGCCTGGAATCGAACAAGTCTCCTATCTGGAATATTTCTATCCCGGCGTAATGATGATGATGATGCTGTTTGCCAGCATTTTCGGATCGATCACCATCATCGAGGACCGCGACGCCGGGTTCCTACAGGGAGTATTGGCCTCGCCGGTCAGCCGCCTGACCATTGTCTTGGGCAAGGTTCTGGGGGTGGTTGCCATCGCCATGATCCAAACCTTGATCTTTACCCTGGCCGCGCCGTTCTTAGGGTTGCATTTCGGCTTGGGCAGTTTGGGGTTGTTGTTGGCGGCTTTCGTGTTGTCCAGCTTGGGCTTCTCGGCCCTCGGGTTCATGCTGGCCTGGAAAATGCGCTCTACAGCCGGGTTCCACGCCATTATGATGGTGTTTTTGATGCCGTTGTGGATGCTGTCGGGCGCGCTATTTCCCATCAGCGGCGTCCCCGGCTGGATGGGCTTCGTCATGATGATCAACCCCGTTCACCACGCGCTCAACATCGTCCGCGCGCCGTTCTACGCCACCCCAACGGAATTGTTCGCCCAACAACCGTACATGATCTCGTTGGCGGTTACCGTGGCGTGGGCGGCGATTTGCCTGTTCCTATCCATGAAGCGTGTCTCCCACCGCGAGATGGGGGCATAACGAGAGGCGCCCCTCTATGCCAACCATCTTAAGGCATGAGGGGTATCGGTTCTTTTTCTATAGTCTGGAAGGAACAGAACCGCCTCATGTGCATGTGGAATCTGGCAATGACGTTGCCAAATTCTGGTTGACGCCGGTTCAGTTGGCAGAATCTCACGGATTCCGCTCACAAGAACTGAACCGTCTGCGGATTTTGGTGATAGAATATGGCGAAAGCTTTCTGGAGGCGTGGCATGCCCACTTTGGCAATCCGACTTGATCCCACCGCCATCGACGTGCGGCTTGATGATTCTATGCTGCGAGTCTCTCTGGCGGATGGACGTGAATTGGCGGCACCGCTGGAATGGTTTCCCAGACTGCGCGACGCCAATCAGCAACAGCGCCAGAACTGGCGCTTAATTGGACGCGGTCAAGGCATCCATTGGCCTGATATGGACGAGGACATCTCGGTTTCCAGTTTGCTGCGTCTGTCCTAGATCGTTCAATTCCGGGATGACCGACCTTCGCACCCTGCCCCCTGTAGCCCCCGAGGAATCCGGCCAAAGGTTCGACCGCTGGCTGAGCGCTCAATTGCCCGATTTGTCGCGCACCCGGATCAAAGTCTTGATTGAAGAGGGGGGGGCTGCCTTAGTGAACGGCGCCCCTGTCACCGACGCGTCCAGCAAGGTCAAGGCGGGCATGGAAATCAGCCTGACCATTCCCGACAGCGCGCCCCCCACACCCTTGGCGCAAGAAATCCCGTTGGACATCCTGTACGAAGATTCCGATCTGATTGTGCTCAACAAGCCGGCTGGGCTGGTGGTGCATCCGGCGCCCGGTTCGCCCGATCAAACCCTGGTCAATGCTTTGCTGGCCCATTGCGGCAACGATTTGTCCGGCATCGGCGGCGTCAAACGGCCCGGAATCGTCCACCGCTTGGACAAGGACACCAGCGGCGTTATTGTGGTAGCCAAGAACGATCTGGCCCATCATGGCCTTGCCAAGCAGTTCGAGGACCATAGCATCGACCGCGCCTATGTCGCCCTGGTGTGGGGCAATCTGCTGCCGACCAGCGGTGAGATCGAGGGGGCCATCGGCCGCTCGCCCTCAAACCGCAAAAAAATGGCGGTGGTGTCCGGCGGCGGCAAATACGCCCTGACCCGCTATCGCGTTCTGCGCCCCTTGGCCGGTGGAGCCGTGACGATGGTGGAATGCCGCTTGGCGACCGGACGCACCCATCAAATCCGCGTTCACCTAACCGCCAAGGGCCATCCGTTGATCGGCGACGCCACCTATGGCGGCGGCGCCAAGGCCGCCCGCATTAAGACCCTACCCGCGCCCGCCAAGGAACGCCTAATCGGCTTTCATCGCCAAGCATTACACGCAACTATCCTAGGGTTTCTTCACCCCAGGACGGGTCAACACCTTAGCTTTGAACAGCAAATACCCAGGGATTTGGCCGATCTTATAACATTTTTAGAGTCTCTATAAAAAAGTTCTATACCTGAGTAGTTTCCTGTGCCATCCTCTTTCCATGGTGAGCGTGACTTTTTTGTTTGTCCGCTGTCGGACGAGGTGCTCACCTCTATCAGGAGCAGGAGAGATAGCCATGTCGGTCATATCCCCCACCATTATCATCGCCCCGGAAAACAACCTGTCGCGCTATTTGCAGGAAATCCGCAAATTCCCCATGTTGGAACCGGGCGAGGAATACAGCCTATCCAAGCAATATCTGGACCACGACGACGCAAGCGCCGCCAATCGGCTGATTACCAGCCATTTGCGGCTGGTCGCCAAGGTGGCCATGGGATATCGCGGCTACGGGCTGCCCCTGAGCGAACTGATTTCCGAAGGCAATGTGGGCATGGTTCAGGCAGTCAAGCGCTTCGACCCCGATCGCGGCTTCCGCCTTGCCACCTACGCCATGTGGTGGATCAAGGCCGCCATCCAGGAATATATCCTGCACTCGTGGTCCCTGGTCAAAATCGGCACCACCGCCTCGCAAAAGAAGCTGTTCTTCAATCTGCGCCGCCTGAAAGGTCAGATGCAGGCCATCGACGATGGCGATTTGTCGCCCGAGACGGTGACCAAGATCGCCGAGAAGCTGGACGTGCCCGAAGACGACGTGATCAGCATGAACACCCGCATGTTCAATCCCGATCACTCCCTGAACGCGCCCATCCGCGCCGACGGCGATGGCGAATGGCAAGATTGGCTTGAAGAC
Organism: uncultured Rhodospirillaceae bacterium; assembly: GCA_903924765.1. Classification (GTDB taxonomy): domain Bacteria; phylum Pseudomonadota; class Alphaproteobacteria; order Rhodospirillales; family Magnetospirillaceae; genus CAIYCT01. Next base: position 62,376 of record CAIYCT010000378.1, read on the forward strand.
GACAAAGAAGATCAAGAAACCGTGTTGGGGAACCGCCAAGAGTTCACTTTGAGACACGATCTTTTGACCGACGCCTTGGCCACCCTTAAGGACCGCGAGCGGGCCATCCTGATCGAACGGCGTTTGACCGACGAACCCGCCACCTTGGAATTCCTGTCACAACGCTATGGCATCAGCCGCGAGCGCGTCCGCCAGATCGAAGTCCGCGCGTTCGAAAAGATCAAGAAGTCGATGATGGAGGGTGTCGTCTGACGCCTTCTGTTTTACTTTTTCGCGGGCGGAGCCTGTAGACCGTGGGGGATCACGCCCGTCCCCCAATCCTCGACCAACTTCTTTTGAGCCGAGCGCAGACCGTTAATGCGCTTATGGGTGTTCATGGCCAACCACCCCGAGATGATCGGCGGCATGGCTTTATAGATCAGCCAGCCCACCGACGCGGCCATGTAAGACCACAGCAGCATGCCTGATTCGGTCAAAAGGTCGGTCGCTTCGTCGATGGAATGAACGCCGAACCACATGCCGAATAAATACGGCACCAACGCCGCCAGATTTAAACCGCCCACACACAAAAAGGCATAGCGGTCATCGCCTTTCTCGCCCAGATAAGCCCCCAAGGTCGGCAACATGCCCGCTACCAGAACCATGCAGCTAGGCAATGAAAACGGAACCACCGCAAGCATCAGCCCGATGACAACCATCTTATTGACGTTGCCGGGCGATGCTGCCTCTTTCTTTTTCACCGCCTTGGGCGCGGGTTTCTTAGCCATGGCTCACCACACTTTCATGATGACGACGATGGTGATGACCAACATGCCGACCAAGATGCCGGTCACCGCCGCCACCTGCTTGCCGATTTTATCCGAGCCGGACATTACATCCTCATCTTGGCTTTCAATGCGCTTGATGGCTTCTTCCGCGGCCATGTATTGCGCCTGAGCCCACGCGAAATCGTTGCTGTCCTTTTCCTTAGCGTTAGGATCGTCCAACACCTGATAAATTTCCACCACCGAGCCGCGCTTGGCAAGCTTGGGCAGAATTCCCTCAAATTCCTTGCGCTTCTCGCGGCTGTTATAGCCTTCGACCATGGTCGAGGCCAACTTGGCCACCCACCCAGCCAGACCGGGCAAGCTTTCCGGCCCCAGGCGATATTGAAACACCGCCAGCATGTTCAACAACGCCATCATGGCCTTGTTCTTGTCTGAATCGTTGAGCGCCGCCAAATTGCGGTCCACATCGCTTCTGGCCCGCGCCCCGATGAAGGCGGCGATGTGACGGTCACACGGCCATTGCTTGGCGTCGCCGTTCACCGCGCCATAGGCGTTCAAACCTGGCAGCAATTCCTTGATGTCGACCACATAGGCCTCACCCACCAGGGGACTTTGACAGGGCAGCGAGTCGTTCAATTCGTACAAGGCCCGCTCTAGGCCGAACCCCAACCCCATTTGACTGATTTGATTGCGAATTTCACGGAAGCTGCTTTCCACCAGCGGATCGTCCCGATCGGCGCCTTGGACTTCGTAGTAATTCTTGAAGATGTCGCGGCGGATCATTTCCACCAGCATCTTGGTGTCCGCCTGCTTGGCCATCAGCACCGCCAGGGCCGATCCAATGCCTTCCGGCATGGCGCCGAATCCCTTATAGCGAATGGGGGCTGTTGGATCCAACATCATCAGCACGCGCGCCAACATGATGTTCTCGGCGGCATCCTTTTCCGAAGTGGCGGTCACCGCCATGCGGACCTGATCAGCCACCGCTTCGGCTTTTTCCTTATCTTCCACCGCGCGGCGCAGCCACAATTCCAGCTTGCCTTCCAACACGGTGGCGACGGCGGCCTCCCAATGCCGGGCGAACGCCGCCGCCAGTTCCCGCCCCGTCAGATAGTCGCGCCCCTGGAATGGAAAGGCCCGCGCCGCGCGTTTTTCCCGTTTCGGCTGAACCGGCGTCATCCGGCGGCCTTGGACCCACATATCCAGCAAATCCACGGTCCAGCGCTGCTGAACGTCGTCGCACAACAATCCGCGCAACAATTCGATGATCGCCAAGGGCATGCGGTTATCCCCGACGATGGTCGCATAGCTGCCATATTCCAGCTTATTGCGCAGGATGGTCTCGTCATCCATATGAGCCGTGGGCAGTTTACCGATCATCAACACCGCCAAGGTCGCCCCCAGCGAATACAGATCGTCAGTCTCGGTTCCAGTGCCGCGCGTCAAAGGATGGCACATGGCCGACGGGATAGGCTCGAACACCGCCGGTTGATCGATGCCGGGCGGGCTGGAGGCGCAATCGCCCAAGGCAATACGATCGCCACGATCGTCCATGAAAAACATATTGGTGGGACGAATGCCGCGATGAGTCACGCCCTTGGCAGTAAATTCCTTGAGCACGGCCACCATGGGCTCGACCACCCGGCGGGAAATCTCGTGCTCCTGTAATTTCTGGAATTCGTCGCGCAAGTCGGTCATGAGCCGCTTGCCCAAGGGCATTTCATAGATCAGCGTCATGCTTTGGCGACCGGCCAACGGCCACAGCATCGGCCCCCATTCCACCAACTGCATCAGCCCCAGATAACTAAGTCCCTTAATGGTCCGCATCACGCTCATGCGCGATGGAATGCCTTGCCTGCAAACAAGGGCGAACAGACGGCGATTGGGTTCCTTTCGGTCCTCCGCCATAAAGGCGTCCGCATATTGGGTGGACAGTTCATAAATGGGATGCGCCGATTGAACCGTATAGCGGTCGCGCAGCATGCCCGGCAGTCCGGAAGCGGCCGGGATAGGGGTCACGGTTTCCTGGTGAAGGTCTTCCTCGTCAGCCATAGCAGTGTTTTACGGGGCATCCGCCTTTCACACAAGCCAGAGTTTACGAAACTGGCCGTGCCGTTGTAGTCTGCCAATTATGGAAATTCCGTTTACTTTAGGCGTGATGCAAACAGAGAAAGGCGACGGCGCCGAAACGGTGATGGCCGACTTCGTCCAGTTTTTGCAAGCGCGCGGCGTCACTGTGGGCGGCCTGATTCAAGTCAACACCAACCATCCCGATGGCCTGTACCAAATGGAATTGTTGGATCTACGGACCAATGACCGCTACTTGATCTCGCAGCCTTTGGGAAAATCGGCGTCGGGATGTCGGCTTGATCCCAGTGGCCTGTGCGACGCAAGCGCAGTCCTGCGCCGCGAGATCGAAGCCAAGGTGGACTTGCTGGTCATCAACAAATTCGGCATCGCCGAATCCGAGGGCAAAGGCATCTTGCAGGAGCTGTTCCAAGCGCTGGAGCAGGGCATTCCGGTGCTGACCTCGCTGTCGAGCGGTTACCGCGAGAACTGGTCCCAGATCATGGACGATTGCGGCCAATTCCTGCCGCCGACCCTGGCGGCGTTGATCCAATGGTGGGAAGAGGTTTCAGCCCCCGGTCATGCTCATGGTGCGGGTCACTGACGGGCCTTGATGATCGCGGTCGATGAGGAAATCGTGGCCCTTCGGCTTGTGAGCGATGGCTTCAAGGATTGCACCCCGCACCAAGTCGTCTTGTTCCGACGCGCGCAGCGGCTGTCTTAAATCCACCGCGTCTTCTTGGCCCAGACACATGAACAAGGTCCCGGTGCAGGTCACCCGCACACGGTTGCAGCCTTCGCAGAAATTATGGGTCATGGGCGTGATGAACCCGACCCGCGCGCCGGTTTCCTTGACCAGGGCATAACGGGCTGGACCACCGGTGGTGTAGGAGGAATCCACCAGCGTCCAGCGCTTGGACAAAGACTCCCGCACCTCGCTCAAGGGGAGATAACGATCCAGGCGGTCATCAACCTCGCCCAGGGGCATGGTCTCGATGAAACACAGATCTACTCCCCGGTCGCCGCACCACGCCACAAGCGCATGGCATTCGCCCTCATTGACGCCCTTCAGCGCCACCGTGTTGATCTTGACCGCAATCCCCGCCGCCAAAGCCTTGTCGATGCCGTCCATGACCAGTCCCAAATCGCCGCCGCGAGTCACTTGGGCAAACACGGTCGGATTCAGGCTGTCCATGGAGACATTAATGCGCCGCACCCCCGCTTCGGCCAAATCCCTCGCAAAGCGCCCCAATTGGGTGCCGTTGGTGGTCAGCGTCACCTCGTCCAATTGTCCCGCGCCAATGCGCTGTCCCAAAGCGCGGATCAGGGTCATGACATCGCGACGCACCAAGGGCTCGCCGCCGGTCAACCGGATCTTCTTGACGCCCAACGTGATGAAAGCTCCGCTCAGACGCAAGAGCTCTTCAAGTGACAGCACGTCGCTCTTGGGCAAAAACTCCATATGTTCCGGCATGCAATACACACAGCGCAAATCGCATCGGTCGGTAACGGAGAGGCGCAGATAGGTGATAGTGCGGCCAAAAGGATCAATCATCGGCTTAAGCTTAATATCCGAGTGTTTTAGTGATGTATTGAATTCTAAGGCAGTTGCCGCGCTTTCACAAGATCAAGATCATGGGACGTATTAATGTTGGTGAAGGGATCGATCGGCTCGGACGGCCACTCCGCCACGCCACAGGGGATGGATTGGGTCCAAGCCATGACTTTGCGCATGTGCAAAACCGTCAAGGAGTGGCGTAATTTTTCGGCCAGCGACACCGACCAAATTCCAAAGACCGGGTGCGCCCGCCCCCCGGAACTGGCTATTGCCGCAGGAAACTTGCCGTCTTGCGCGGTTGCAAACAATCGCGCCGTCAAATCCTCGGGAAAGAACGGCGTGTCAACGGCTACGCTAACCACCCAAGCCTCATCGCCCCATCGCTCTTTGGCCCATTCCAATCCGGTCAAAATGCCCGCCAACGGCCCCAGATAACCGGGAATGAAATCAGCATGAGCCTCAAGGCCCAGGGCCGTGAAAGCGTCCGGAGGGGCATTGGAATTGACCAAAATGGATCGCACCTGCCGACCCAATCGCCCACAGCACGCTTCGACCAAGGTGACATTTCCTAATTTTAAAAAGGCTTTGTCCGTGCCGCCCATCCGTTGTGACTGCCCCCCCGCCACCACAAGTCCGAAAATTTTGGCGTCTTTCATGCGGATTAAAGCCTATCAAAACAGTGAGGTCTCTTTACCATACCCATAATTTTCATTTTCCTTTCAGAATCTTACATATACTATGAAGATAGGACAGAACCTCCTTTGGATGCCCCCCTTGACTTTTGATTAGAGGGGCACGTCAAAATCTTAACGATTAAGATAAACAAATAGCGATAAATATACACATTCCTCAAGGTTTGGATTGTAGTTTGGTATGGTCGATCATCCGACAAATGCGCTGAAAGGGTCGATTTTTCAGCACGCGCTTTTTCAAGGCTCCACCGTGTCCGGAGAGTTGAGGGAAAGCGTGCGAACAAAATTGAAAGCGCTGTCGACCCATTTGGGCATTCCCCAGATCATCACTGCGGCCAAGCGGGAACCACCCCCCAACTATCCCAAGGATAGCGGACCCGAGTTCAAAGATCACGCCCGCCCTGCACTCCCCACGCTGGCGGTTTCGACCAATCCGACGACTCAAGCGACTATCGAGTCTGCCTTGTCCAAACTTCCGGTCAAAGGCGTAACCATCCTGCCCGACGATCAGGATGGACTGACCTTATTGCTGACCCATCCCGACTCATTGACCGACCTTCAAGCCTTGGACGTGCTGCAATCCATGTTTCCCCGGTCGACCAAACGGTCCAACAACCGGGTCTTGCTGGCCATTGCCATCGCGGTCACCGAAAATTTTGGCCTGGAATTCCGGCTCCCTCTGACCAGCGCCAGCGCCTGGACCATGATTGATTGCGATCTCTTCACCGACGAACTGGCCACCCAATTCGCCAAGATCAGTACATTTGTTCTGGGTTGGCAGTCGGACAAGAAAGACTTCCTGCTGCTGGATCCGGCCGAAATCACCTTGATTGAAACGTTGTTCGAAAGCTTGCACCCACGCAATCAGGGCTTGCTGGCCGCCAAGGTGATGGATTTCAAGGTTCTGTCCAACCGCAGAATGGGTCTAGTCCGGCGCTTTCCCAATCGAATCGAGCGTGCCTTGGCCAACGCCAAATCCGAGGACGAAACACAAAAGTCTGTCCAATACGCCAAGGATTGCCTTGCTTTGTTGGATCACATTGCCCGCCCGGAAGGGTTCGCGCCCATTATCGAGGAAGCCAAACAAGCAGCCGCCAAGATTGTCAAAAGCGTACAACGGGTACTGGCCCCGCCGCCCGAGCAGGCAGCCTTGCCAGCGCCCAATCCACCCGCTCCTGACGCCGCCGCGCCGCATCCCTCTCAAGAGCTTACAACGACGCCGCCCAAGCGCCTGACTCGCCGACACCGCACCGATGCCGCGCTACGCTATCTGCGCGGCGAAGCCCCCGATGCCATTGGCCGAACCCTGGGCGTCAAAGCGGCGGCAGTGGAAGGCTGGGCCGAGGCCTTTTTGTCCGGTGGCGCACAAGCCTTGTCGAACCGAGAAAAATCAGATATGTCCGAGCCGATCACGTCTGCTCAAGCAACGGCGGAGCCGTCCGAGGTTCAGGACCTGAAAGATCGATTGGAGCAATTAAGCATATTGGTTCAATCCCTTACCCAAAACAAAGGCTAATCCGGCATCTTTGGCGGCGCTGCAATTAAGCAACAGTCAAGAACAAACATCCACGATTGCAGCTTGATTTTCATTTTCCGGGCTGCCATAACCCAGTCTATCGTTCTGTAGGGGGAAGTCCTAAACCTTGGCCTATTCAGTTTCTGCCAAGATAAGACGCAGCCTTAAGACGGCGGTCATCATAAGCACCATGGCGGGCGGCGCGTTGTATCTGGCGCAGCCGTTCATCGCTCTGGTCGAACCGCCGCCGATGCTTGACGCCACCCCCATCACCTTCGCCGATTACGAATCGGAACGCCATCCCGGCCCCGAATCCGCCGAAGCCGACAGCGTTATCGACGAGCGGCTGCGGCTGCCCATCGAAAAGACCTTGCAGGTCAGTTACGGTTCGACCCTCAAGGACATTCTGATGACCATCGGCATCGAAAGCGCCGAAGCCTCGGAGGCCATCGATTCCCTGCGCGAAGTTTACGACGTCCGCAGTTTGCGCGCCGGTCAAGACGTGACGGTCACCTTCTCGCACGCACCGGAAGGTCTGGGGCGCGGCGATCTTCTGTCCATCAGCCTCAGTCCCGATCCCTCCCGGACCATTTCGGTCAATCGCGACGCCGCGGCGCAATTCACCGCCTCGGAATCGCGCCGCCAGCTGAGCCGCGAAATCGTCCATTATTCGGGTGCCATCCGCGTCAGCATGTTCGACAGCGCCCTAACCGCCGGAGTGCCCACCACCATCATCGGCCAAATGATCAAGGCGCTCAGTTACGACATCGACTTTCAACGCGACGTGCAGGCAGGCGATTCGTTCGACGTGATGTTCGAAGGTTATTACGACGCCAAGGGCAAACTGGTGCGGTCGGGCGAAATGCTGTACGCCGCCGTCACCGTGGCCGGTCATCCCATCGCCATGTATCGGTTCGAGGATGCCCAGGGGCTGGTGGAATATTTCAACGAGAAAGGTGAAAGCCTGAAGAAAGCCCTGCTGCGCACGCCCGTGGACGGAGCCAAGATCACCTCGGGCTTCGGCATGCGTCTACACCCGCTCTTGGGCTATACCAAAATGCACAAGGGCGTGGATTTCGGTGTTCCCACCGGTACCCCGATCATGGCCGCCGGTGACGGGTCGGTCGAGAAAGCGGGCTACAACGGCGCCTACGGCAATTACGTTCGCATTCGCCACGGCAATGGCTACGGCACCGCCTATGCCCATATGAGCCGCATTGCCCAGGGCCTGTATGTGGGCAAACATGTGACCCAAGGCCAGATCATCGGTTTCGTTGGTTCGACTGGCCGCGCCACCGGACCCCACTTGCATTACGAGATCTTGAATGGCAACGCCCAGATCAACCCCACCAGCGTCAAAATCCCCACCGGCACCAAACTTGTCGGGCGCGAGATGGACCATTTCAACGACAACAAAAACAAATTATCCGGCTTGCTGGCCCGCTTGACCACCCCCAACCAGCGCGTCGCCGCCGCGCCGCAATCAAAGCCGGGAACGATTCCTAATTAGGACGGCCTGCGTACCGCGATCCCAAACATATTTTGCGGCCATGGATACCGTAACGGCGGTTCCAATCGAGACGGCCAACCCACCGCCCACCGCCAAGGTCGCCACCGTTGACAGGGCGGTGATGACGCCCGATTTCATGGTTTCATTGCCGGTATCGATCAAAGCCTGTGCCTTGCTGACCTGCTCTGTTTCCAGCCGATAAACGTTCTTGCCCGCCGTGGATACACATTATTGTTCAATGATATGAAACGGGGTGAAGGGGGGTCGTCCCCTTCAAATCCCCTTTCCCTTTATACTGCTACGCCGTTGATCAGCAGGTCGTTGCCGTCGGACGAGACCGTGACGGTTTGGCCGTCTTGGATTTGGCCGGACAGGATCATCCCCGCCAACGGATTTTGCAGGTTGCGTTGGATCACCCGCTTCAAGGGTCTGGCGCCATAGACCGGATCGTAACCGGCATCGGCCAACCAGCGTTTGCCGCGTTCGTCGATATCGAGGACGATCTTGCGGTCTTCCAGCAAGGCCATCAGATGCTTCAACTGCACATCGACGATGCCGGTCATGTGGGCGCGGTCCAGGCGATGGAACAGCAGGATTTCATCCAGCCGGTTGAGGAATTCGGGGCGGAAGTGACCGCGCACGATTTCCATCACCTGTTCCTTGACCTCGGTGGTGTCCTCGCCTTCGGGTTGGTTGGCCAAGATCTCGCCGCCCAGGTTCGAGGTCAACACGATCAAGGTATTCTTGAAATCCACCGTGCGACCCTGCCCGTCGGTCAGGCGGCCGTCATCCAGGACTTGCAGCAAGACGTTGAACACATCGCCATGGGCCTTTTCGATCTCGTCGAACAGGATGACCTGATAGGGGCGGCGTCGCACCGCCTCGGTCAGCACCCCGCCTTCCTCGTAGCCCACATAGCCTGGAGGCGCGCCGATCAAACGGGCCACCGCATGCTTTTCCATGTATTCGGACATGTCGATCCGGACCATGGCGGTGTCGTCGTCGAACAGGAACTCGGCCAAGGCCTTGGTCAGCTCAGTCTTGCCGACGCCGGTGGGGCCCAAGAACAAAAACGAACCCATGGGACGGTTGGGGTCCTGCAATCCGGCGCGTGAGCGGCGCACGGCATTGGACACCGCCACCAAGGCTTCATCCTGGCCAATAACTCGGGTCTTCAAATGGCTTTCCATGGCCAGCAGCTTGTCCCGTTCGCCCGACAGCATCTTGTCCACCGGGATTCCGGTCCAGCGCGACACCACGCCGGCGATGTGCTCGTCGGTGACCGCTTTTTGCGCCAGCTGGTTTTGGCTGCCGTCCGAAGCGGCAAGCTTACGTTCCAACTCGGGAATGATGGCGTAGCGCAACTCGGAGACGCGCTGCAATTGACCGCCGCGCATGGCGATATCCATCTCGGTGCGGGCATGGTCCAGCTGTTCCTTGACCTTGGTCGAGGAGGCCAGCGCTTCCTTTTCGGCCCGCCATTGAGTGGTCAAATCCTGCGACTCGCGCTCTAGCCCAACCAATTCTTCATCCAAGCGGTGCAAGCGGTCGCGCGACGCGGCGTCTTCTTCCTTCTTCAACGCCTCGCGTTCGATCTTCAATTGAATAATGCGGCGATCCAACTCGTCCAAGTCCTCGGGCTTGCTGTCCACTTCCATGCGCAGACGGCTGGCGGCTTCGTCCATCAGATCAATGGCTTTATCCGGCAGGAAGCGGTCGGTGATGTAGCGGTTGGACAGAGTCGCCGCCGCCACCAGGGCGTTGTCGGTGATGCGGACGCCGTGATGCAGCTCGTACTTGTCCTTGATGCCGCGCAGGATCGAGACCGTGTCGGTCACCGACGGCTCGCTAACGAACACCGGTTGGAAGCGACGGGCCAGAGCGGCGTCTTTCTCCACATATTTGCGGTATTCGTTGAGGGTGGTCGCGCCAACGCAATGCAACTCGCCGCGCGCCAAGGCGGGCTTCAGCAGGTTCGATGCGTCCATGGAGCCTTCGGCGGCGCCCGCCCCCACCAGCGTGTGCATCTCGTCGATGAACAAAATGACATTGCCAGCGGCGGCGGATATTTCCGCCAGCACGCTTTTCAGGCGTTCTTCGAATTCGCCGCGGAACTTGGCCCCGGCCACCAGCGCGCCAAGATCCAGCGCCATCAAGCGCTTGTCCTTCAGCGCCTCGGGTACGTCGCCATTGACGATGCGGTTGGCCAAGCCTTCGACCACGGCGGTCTTGCCGACGCCAGGCTCACCAATCAATACCGGATTGTTCTTGGTCCGGCGCGACAGTACCTGGATGGTACGGCGGATTTCCTCGTCACGGCCGATCACCGGATCGATCTTGCCTTCGCGGGCAGCTTCGGTCAGGTCGCGGGCGTATTTCTTCAAGGCGTCGTATTGATCTTCCGCCGAGGCGCTGTTGGCGGCACGCCCCTTACGGATATCCTCGATGGCGCCGTTCAATTTCTGCGCCGAAATGCCGCTATCGGCCAGGATCTTGGCGGACGGCGAACCCGTGGCCAGCGTCAGCGCCAGCAGCAGACGTTCGGCGGTAACATAGGAATCGCCTGCTTTCTTGGACAATTGCTCAGCCTGTTCGAACAGGCGGGCCAGCTCGGGCGACAGCGACAAATTGCCAGCGCCCGGTCCTTCGACCTTGGGCAATTTATTCAATTCGGCTTCCACGCCGGTCAACGCCCGGACCGGGTCGCCCCCAGCGGAGCGGATCAGATTGGCGGCAAGGCCTTCCTTGTCATCAAGCAGAATCTTCAACAAATGTTCGGGCAGCAGCCGCTGGTGTCCCATCCGCAAAGCCAGCGTTTGCGCCGATTGAATGAACCCCTTCGACCGATCCGTATAATTTTCGAATTCCATGTAGGCTACTCCTTGAAGCGACAAGCGCGGTCGATCCCGGCACCGGCAACCATCCGCCCTCTCTTAAGCTCCTCATATGTGGAGGTTTTTGGCCTTGGCAAGGCCGCCTTTAACACTAGCACAAGGAAAGTTTCACGCCTTGATTTGACCCCCAGCTTCGCTCCTGATGTCATCGATGCGGGCACGTAGCACCGAGGCAACCCGGTTACCGTCGCCGCTGCCAAGCGCATCGGACAAAGACTTAAGCAGCATGGAATCAATAGCATCGCCTTTGACGCCCCAAACCGGCACCACCGGATCAATGCGACTCTTTTGTCCTTCGGCCAACTCCTGCAAGACGGCGTTGCCGCTGTGTTTGCGAAAGGACGCGATCAAAGTCGCTGCGCTGCGGCTGTTGCGAAGTATGGTTTTTCGAACGCCCAACGGCATCCGCGCCATCGCCAAATCGATGCACACGCCTTCCAACGCGCCATAGGCCTCGGCCATTTCCGCCAGCCAATCGCCGTGTCGCTCGGCCACATGAACGCCGCAATGATTGCGCCGATTAAGCAGTCCTAGCGCCACCAACTGATTGAGCGCCTCGCGCACGGGCGTCCTGGAACAGCCCAACCGCACAGACAGACCAACCTCGTCCAAACGGTCCCCCGGCTGATAATAGCCGGTCAGAATATCCTCTTCCAGTTGACGCCGCACGCGCTCGGCCCGCGTGGTTTTCTTGACCGCCTTTTTGACCGTCATGGCCACCATGCCTTTACCCTCTTAAGAGGTATAACCAATGACATCATACGATCAATCGATACTGACTTGCACTCATAAAATAGAATAGAGTGCATTAGTTAACCCTATTAACGTGTGGTACGCCTGCAGTCACTAAAGCCCCCTTTGGTCTTGAGGTTGAAATTCTCCATCCATCCGATTAGTCTTGCGCATGCGCCTAGATTTGACCGAAAAATACGACCTCCGCGTTCCGCGTTATACGTCGTATCCCACCGCTCCCCACTTCCATCCCGGCGTGGGATCGGAGTTGTACGAAACCTGGCTGTCGCACCTGGATGCGGACAGCGAATTGTCTTTGTATCTGCACATCGCCTATTGCGCCGAAATGTGCTGGTTCTGCGGCTGTCACACCAAGATCACCAAACGCTACGCTCCCATCGAGGCCTATATGCAGGCGGTGCTGGGCGAGGTCGATCTGGTGGCCGCCAAATTACCCACCAAAATGACAGTGCGGCACATCCACTTTGGCGGCGGCTCGCCCACCATTTTGGAGCCCGAGGATTTCGTCAAAACCGTCGACCGCTTGCGCCAGCGTTTCAACGTCAAGCCCGACGCCGAGATCGCTGTGGAAATGGACCCCAGAACCGCGACAGAGGAATACGTCATTGCCTTGAAGCGGGCGGGCGTCACCCGCGCCTCGCTGGGCGTGCAGGATTTCGATCCCAAGGTCCAAGAGGCCATCAACCGCATTCAACCCTACGAGATCACCGCCCAGACCGTGGCGTGGCTGCGTCAGTATGAGATCCCCGAGATCAACATGGATTTAATTTACGGCCTGCCGTACCAGACACTGGACGGCTTGCTGAACACCATTGATCGCGCCGTAGCCTTCGAACCCAAGCGCATCGCCCTGTTCGGCTATGCCCATGTGCCGTGGATGAAAAAGCACCAGCGCCTGATCCCACCCGAAAGCCTTCCCGACACCGCCGCCCGGTGGGAGCAATATCAACAAGCCTGCGACCAACTGGTCCGCCATCACGGCTATGTCCAAATCGGCCTGGATCACTTCGCCCGCCCCGATGACGAGATGTCCATCGCCTTGACCGAAAAGCGCCTGAACCGCAACTTCCAAGGCTACACCACCGATGTGGCCACGGTGCTGGTGGCATTCGGCGCGTCCGGCATCGGCTCGCTGCCCCAGGGCTATGTGGCCAATATGGGCGAAATCCACTTTTACCAGCAAGCGGTGGCCGAGGGTCGGCTGCCCATCCAGCGCGGCATCGCCATCAGCGAGGATGACCGCCTGCGCCGCCGGATTATCGAACGGCTGATGTGCGATTTGGAAGTGGATTTGGATGTCATCGCCGCCCAGTTCAACCGCAGCGGAGCGGAATTCGACGACGAACTGGCGTCGCTGACCCCGATGATCGACGACGGATTGGTCACCATCGACGGCCACGTCATCACCGTCACCCCCGAAGGCCGCACCCTGGTCCGCGCCGTCGGCGCCGCCTTCGACAAATACCTGAAGCACGGCGAACAGCGTCATTCCAAAGCGGTGTGACAGGGTACGCCCCCCGGCTTCGCGGGCCATCATCTCCATTTTGTTGACCAGCGCCGACTCTCAACAGCGAACGTTGCTCTGGGGCCAAAAGGCAAATGAAGTAGGCTTCACTTGCCTTCGCCGCCTATAGTGAGACAACTTATTGGATAAGATTAGCTGGGCATACGGGGAAATTTTGTGCTGTCGTCTGGTATTTTGACCCAATTCTGAGCCGAATCGCAGAAGATGTGCAGGGTCGGTTTTAGCCAAGATGTATCATCAAAGGCGCCACCCTTTAAGATGGTTGCGCCGGGCATTACATCCGCCTTGGTGAAAACTGTCGTTCCACAATCGGGACAGAAATGACGTTGGACTGGTTGCCCACTATCACCAAGCTTTTCGTAGACTTTACTACTGCCCACTACGGTTACTGCCTGTTCTGCGGCGATGGCAACGACTGAAAAAGCCGAACTGGTTTGCTTCTGGCAATCAGTGCAATGGCACACCGCCATCATTTGGGGGTCTTCCTTCAGCGTAAAACGCAACTTGCCGCAAAGACATCCACCCTGTTTATCGGACATTTATTTCTCCTTGTTTATGAGCGTTTAAGCCAATCATCCCATACAGTTACGGTGAGAGCAACAGGACTAAACAGACATTTCCTTATGAACCGCATCAATCGGCATCCAATTTGGACCCCACCTAATTTTCACCAATGTCCTTGAATTGACGAGCAATCCATATAGGGACCAAACCTAAAGGTGTTGCGGCTTTAAAGAGACTTTGGCAAAAGATCAAATCTTCCTGTAGCGGAGATCAGGACAGGAGATTGACTTTGACCAGCCACCCTCTTGCCGCCCTGGCAGTGTGATTATGTCATTTGGAGCCCCCCTCATGCTGTCATTTGCTGCCATTACGGCCCGCGCCGAGGAACGCAAGGGTGGGGTTGAGGCTCTCAATGAGCTAATGCCTATCCTCCCTCCGCCCTCTCATCTTGCAGCACTTGCCGATAATCACATTCTCGGCGAAATGACGAAACGTATCTTCTGCTCGGGTTTTGTCTGGTCTGTGATCGAAAAGAAATGGCCTGGATTTGAAGAGGCGTTTCTGGAGTTCGATCCGAACCGGCTGCTCCACCAGCCTCCCGATTTTTGGGACGCGCTAACCTCCAATCCCCGGATCGTTCGTAACGGGCAGAAAATTATGTCGGTAATCCATAATGCGCGCTTTGTCGCCGATATAGCCGTAGAGCATGGCAGCTTCGGACGTTTTCTCGCGCAATGGCCCGAATCCGATCAGATCGGCCTTCTCGATCTCATGTCCAAGCGCGGATCGCGGCTCGGCAGCAATACAGGACAGTTTTTTCTGCGCTCCATCGGCAAGGACGGATTTGTCCTGACACGCGACGTAATCCTTTGCCTCAGGAATGCCGGTCTTGACATCGCGGACCCGCCGACATCAAAAAAAGATCTGGTCAAGATCCAAGCTCAATTCAATGATTGGGCCGACGAGACAGGGCTGCCTTACACGCATCTGTCGCGGATCTGCGCAATGTCCATAGGCGAAAATCTACCGGCAGAACGACTTAAGAAATATGGCTCAGAGTAAGGGGGAGATGGGTAGAAGAATAATTGGCAGCGCCCCTCTCCCATTAACTCGGTCCAAGTTGTTTTGGGTCAATGAGTGAGCATGAATTCGACACAGACCGAACCGGCAGCCTAAGCGCCTGCCCTACGGCACGTCTACCAGCTTGAAATCCAGCACGGTATCGAACGGGGCCTTGGCGCGCAGTTCGGATGGCAGGGTCAGGGGTTGGGCGACGCGCAACGCCACGAACAGGCTTTCCAGCACCATGCGGCGCGGGTCGTTGCGGGCCATATTGTCGTAGTCGATGATGGCCTGATTGGGCGCATAGCGTTCCTTGGAATTAAACGGCGAGGCCAGATAGCCGTCGGGCAACACCCGCACCCGCAAATGCACCACCGCGTCGGGCTGCCAGTTGAAGACGGGACGGTTGCGCCATTGCCGCACCACCTGCGACAGCAAGAAATCCCGTTCGTTTTGGGTTGCCGGTCCATTGCCGCCGCTGTGTTTTTCGCCTTGCGCCCATGACATTGGCTCGGTGGCTTGTCCGAACAGCGCGGTCGTGCGGGCCTCCTTGGTCTGCTGCGCAGCTTCCATGTCGTCCAGCCAATTGTGCTTGGCCGCCTTGGATTCCGAGCCCAGATTGCCTTCCTCCAGCACCGGTTTGGGCGGCGGCTTGGGTGGCGCGGTCACCGGCGGAGTAGGCTTTGGCAGCGGCATAGGCACGTCCGCAGGTGACTGTTCCTGGGGTTTGGCCGGTTCGGGCTTGGGTTCTTCCGCTTTGGGAGCTGGCGGCGGAGGTGCCTTCTTTGGCTCGGGGGCCAATTGCACCTCGATGGCCTGGGGCTCGTCCGGCGGCTTGGGTTTCTCGTGATCGAAGATCATGTCGGTCCAAATCAAGACCGCCAATATCAAATGGACCAGCAGGGAGACCAGCACTGCTGCGCCCCCTATCTGTCCATGCCAATGTTCAAACCGATCCGCGAAACCCATGATCTTCTATGCTACAGGGACCGGCGACGAGGATGCCAGAGTTACTTGGTCCCGCTGCCGCCACCGCCCAAGGCCGCTTGCGCCGCCGCCAACCGGGCGATGGGCACGCGATAGGGCGAGCACGAGACGTAATTGAGACCTGCGCGGTGGCAGAATTCCACCGAGGCCGGGTCGCCGCCATGCTCGCCGCAGATGCCCAGCTTCAAATCGGGACGGGTCTTGCGGCCGCGCTCGGTGGCGATGGTGATCAATTCGCCGACGCCTTCTTGATCCAAGGTGGCGAAGGGGTCGCTGTCGATGACGCCCTTGTTGCGGTAGATTTCCAGGAACGGCCCCGAATCGTCGCGGGATAGGCCATAGGTGGTCTGGGTCAGATCGTTGGTGCCGAACGAGAAGAACTCGGCGGTTTCGGCGATCTTGCCCGCCAACAAAGCGGCGCGGGGCAATTCAATCATGGTGCCGACCTGATAGGGCAAGGTGGTGCCGGTCTGGGTGAACACTTGCACGGCGATCTTGTCGACCGCCTCTTTCAGCATGTCCAATTCGGTCTTGGTGCCAACCAGCGGGATCATGATTTCAGGCACGACCGTGGTTTTGGTTTCCTTGCTGACGATCACCGCCGCCTCGAAAATGGCCTGGGCCTGCATCTCGTAGATTTCAGGATAGGTGATGCCTAAGCGACAACCGCGATGGCCCAGCATGGGATTGACTTCGTGCAGGGCGAAAATCCGCGCCTTGACGGTGGCCTCATCCACACCGGATTGCTTGGCCACATCGGCGATTTCCGCTTCGGTGTTGGGCAGGAATTCGTGCAGCGGCGGGTCCAACAGACGGATGGTCACCGGCAGCCCATGCATGATGCGGAACAACTGGGCAAAATCCTCGCGCTGATAGGGCAGCAGCGAGGCCAAAGCCTTGCGGCGGCCCTCTTCGGTTTCGGCCACGATCATCTGGCGCACGGCGATGATGCGCTTGGGATCGAAGAACATATGCTCGGTCCGGCACAGGCCGATGCCTTCGGCGCCGAACTTCAGCGCGGTCTCGGCGTCCAGCGGCGTTTCGGCGTTGGCGCGCACCTTCAAGGTGCGGAATTCATCGACCCATTCCATCAGTGTGGCGAAATCGCCGCTGACGTCGGGCTGCACGGTGGGAACCGCGCCCAGATAGACCTCGCCGGTAGAGCCGTCCAGGGTGATGACGTCGCCTTCCGCTATGGCATGGCCCAGGACCTTCATGGTCTTGGCCGAGGCATCGACGCGGATGGTTCCGGCCCCGGCGACGCAGGGCGTGCCCATGCCGCGCGCCACCACGGCAGCGTGGCTGGTCATCCCGCCGCGAGTTGTCAGAATGCCTTCCGACACATGCATGCCGCCGATATCCTCGGGGCTGGTTTCGGCGCGGACCAGAATAACCTTCTCACCCTTTTCCTTGACCCAGCGTTCGGCGTCCTCGGCGGTGAACACCACCTTGCCGGCGGCGGCGCCCGGCGAGGCGGGCAAGCCCTTGGCCAGCATGGTGCGCTGCGCCTTGGGGTCCAACATGGGGTGCAGCAATTGATCGAGCGCGGCGGGGTCGATGCGCTTGACCGCCTGTTCGCGGGTGATCAGACCTTCAGCGGCCATGTCCACGGCGATTTTCAACGCCGCCTTGGTGCTGCGCTTGCCGGTACGGGTCTGCAACATCCACAAACGGTTTTTCTCGACGGTGAATTCCATGTCCTGGATGTCTTTGTAATGGGCTTCCAGCTTATGACGGACATCGTCCAATTCCTTGAACACCGCAGGCATGGCCTCTTCCATGGCGGGCAAGTTGGAATTCTGCGCTTTCTTGCCATAGACGGTGATCTGTTGCGGCGTGCGGATGCCCGCCACCACGTCCTCGCCTTGGGCGTTGACCAGGAATTCGCCGTAGAACACGTTCTCGCCGGTGGAAGGGTCGCGGGTGAAACACACGCCGGTGCAGCAATCATTGCCCATATTGCCGAACACCATGGATTGGATATTGACCGCCGTGCCCCAGCTTTCCGGGATATCGTTCAGGCGGCGATAGATAATGGCGCGCTGATTCATCCACGAGCTGAACACCGCGCCCACCGCGCCCCACAACTGGTCCTGGACGTCCTGCGGGAACGGCTTGCCCAATTTGGCCTGCACCACCTCTTTATAACGGCCGACCACCAGACGCCAATCGTCGGCGGTCAAGTCGGTATCCAGGCGATAGCCTTTGTCTTCCTTATGGGTTTCGAGAATGTCCTCGAAATTGTGATGGTCGATTTCCAGCACCACGTTGGAATACATCTGAATGAAGCGGCGATAGCTGTCGAAGGCGAAACGAGCATCGCCCGAGCGGACGGCCAAGCCTTCCACGGTCTTGTCGTTCAGACCCAGATTGAGAATGGTGTCCATCATGCCGGGCATGGAGGCCCTGGCGCCCGAGCGCACCGAAACCAGCAGCGGCTCGGTCTCGTCGCCGAATTTCTTGCCCAGGGTATTCTCGATGTCGGCGATAGCCGTGTTCACCTGATCGATCAGACCGTCGGGATAGGCTTTGCCGTTGCTATAAAAATGGGTGCACACTTCGGTGGTGACAGTGAAACCAGGGGGGACCGGCAGTCCCAGATTGCTCATCTCGGCCAGGTTGGCGCCCTTGCCGCCCAGCAAATTCTTCATGTCGGCGCGACCATCCGCCTTGCCATTACCGAACGTGTAAACCCATTGTGTCATCGTGCTGTCCTCTATTGGGAACTTACCCTACCCTACCCATTCGGGGGAAAAACCGGCGCAACCTTAATAGAAGCGCTTTGTTATATCTAGCCCTCAATTACGGCAAAATTGGCGACCAATTCCATCACCCGTCCAATTTCGGACAACAGCCGCAAGCGGTTGGTCCGCAGCGCGGGTTCATCGGCATTGACGGTGACCTTGTCGAAGAAAGCATCAACCGGTTGACGTAAGCGGGACAAGGCGGCCATGGCGGCAATGAAATCCTCGGCCTCCAAAGCAATGCCCACATCGGTGCGCACGCCGCGCAAGGTGTTGGACAAGGTTTGTTCTTCCGGTTCAACCAAACGGGCTTCTTCCAACTCGCCGTCAATGGCCGCGCCGTCTTTCTTTTCTTCGATGCGGACGATGTTCACGGCTCGGCGATAGGCGGCCAACAGATTGACGCCGTCTTCGGAATTGACGAAAGCGGACAAAGCCTCGACCCTGGCCAGCAGACGGACCAGATCGTCCTCGCCGCCCAGCGAAAACACCGCCGCCACCAGATCGTGACGCACGCCTTGATCTTTCAGATGCACCTTCAAACGGTCGGCAAAGAAGTCCAGTAGATCAGCAAGATGTGCGGGCAGTCCAGACTTAACGTCCATTACATACCCATAACCTTGTGAAAGAAAGGTGTCCTTTTCACTTCTACTCGGAAGCTTTCTTGTCTCTAATATTAATTCTTCTGCACGTTTGAAAACCAATCCCAGACCCAAACGCACTTGATTTTCGACGATCAAGCGGATCACGCCCAAGGCTGCGCGGCGCAAGGCGAACGGGTCTTTCGATCCGGTGGGCTTTTCATTGATGGCGAAAAACCCAACCAAGGTGTCGATACGGTCGGCCAGGGCCACCGCCACGCTCACCGGGCCGGTCGGACAGGAATCGCCGGGTCCGGCGGGGGAATAGTGATCGGCGATGGCTTGGGCCAATTCGGCAGGCTCGCCATCGTTCAGGGCGTAGTAACGGCCCATGAGTCCTTGCAGTTCGGGGAACTCGCCCACCATGTCCGTGGACAGATCGGCCTTGGCCAACAACCCTGCGCGTTCGGCCCGTTTGCAATCGGCTCCGGTGAACGAAGCCAAATAACCCGCCAAAGTCTCAAGCCGCTTGGCCTTGTCCAAAACCGTGCCCAGCCCTTGGAAGAACACCCGCTGCTCCAGGCTTTGCACCCGGTCAGCCAACTTGGTCTTGCGGTCATGATCCCAGAAAAACGCGGCGTCGGACAGACGCGCCCGCAACACGCGCTGATTGCCCGACAAAATGGCCGCGCCGCCATCCGCCGCCTGCATGTTGGAAACAGCAATGAAATAGGGCGCCAGCGCGCCCGAGGGCTGCAACAGCGAGAAATACTTTTGATGGGTGCGCATGGAGGTCATCAGAACCTCGGCCGGGACACTCATGAATTGGTCGTCGATCTGCCCCATCAAAGCGGCGGGCCATTCCACCAACCCGGTGACTTCGTCCAGCAAGCCGTCATCTTGCTTGACCGTCAACCCCTTGGAACCTGCCAATTGCTCGGCCTGGGAGAAGATCGCGTGGCGGCGCTCGACAGGATCGATCAACACCTTGGCGTCGCGGATCTTGACTTCGTAATCGGCAAAGTCGCGCACACTGAAATCAGCGGGGGCCAGGAAGCGATGGCCTCGCGACACAGCGCCCGCATTCACCGGACCAAACGAGATCGGCACCACCGCGCCGTCGAACAGAGCCAAGATCGATTGCACCGGGCGCACCCAGCGCACCGCATTGGCGCCCCAGCGCATGGATTTGGGCCAGGGGAAATCGGCCATGGTCTTTTCCACGGTCTCTTTCAGCACCTCGACCGCTTGACGGCCCTTCTTGGACAGGATGGCGAAATAGAACACGCCCTTGCCGGTGTCACGTTGCTCCAACTGATCCAGCGACAACCCGGTGGATTTCAAAAATCCGTCGATGGCCGGTTGCGGCGCGTCGATGCGCGGACCGCGACGTTCCTCGGCAATATCTGCGGAGGCGGCGGGCACGCCCTCGGCCACCAGCACCAAGCGGCGCGGCGTCACATAGGTGCGAAGAACGTCGGCAGCCAGTCCGCTTGCCGCGATCCCCTCGCCCACCATTTTGGCCAGATCGGACGCGGCCTTGGCCTGCATGCGGGCGGGGATTTCCTCGGACAGGATTTCCAGCAGAAACTCAGGCATAATCCACCAGCCATCCTTCGCAACAAGCCTTGGCCATCTCCCGCACCCGGCCGATATAGCCTTGGCGTTCGGCCACCGAAATTACCCCCCTGGCGTCCAACAGATTGAAGCGATGGCTGGCCTTGATGCATTGATCATAGGCGGGCATCGCCAACCCCACCGACAGCAACGCCTTGCATTCGGTCTCGGCGTCTTTGAAGTGTTGCAGCAGCAGATCTGTGTCGGCGTATTCGAAATTATGGGCGGAATATTCCACTTCCGAGCGCTTGAACACGTCGCCGTATTTGACCCCCGCGCCATTGAAATCAAGGTCGTAGACGTTTTCGACTCCTTGGATATACATGGCCAGCCGTTCCAGACCATAGGTGATTTCCACCGCCACCGGGTCGCATTCGATGCCGCCCACTTGCTGGAAATAGGTGAACTGGGTCACCTCCATGCCGTCGCACCACACTTCCCAGCCCAGGCCCCAAGCGCCCAGGGTCGGGCTTTCCCAATCGTCCTCGACAAAGCGGATGTCGTGTTTCATGGGGTCGATGCCCAACCGTTTCAGGCTTTCAAGGTACAGGGCCTGCGGATCGGCGGGACTTGGCTTCAGCAACGCCTGGAATTGATAATAATGCTGCAAACGATTGGGATTTTCGCCATAGCGCCCATCCTTGGGACGGCGCGACGGCTGGACATAGGCGCACCGCCACGGGTCAGGCCCCAAAGCCCGCAAGG
This sequence comes from uncultured Rhodospirillaceae bacterium, assembly GCA_903924765.1. Lineage (GTDB taxonomy): Bacteria > Pseudomonadota > Alphaproteobacteria > Rhodospirillales > Magnetospirillaceae > CAIYCT01. Next base: position 83,858 of record CAIYCT010000378.1, read on the forward strand.
TGGTGGCCGGGTGAAAGGTGCCCGCGCCGACTTCCATATCGTAAGGCTGCAAGATCACACAGCCTTGCTGAGCCCAGAAATCCTGCAAGGTCAGGATCAATCGTTGAAAGCAATGGGGGGAAGCGCTGTCTTGAGACATTATGAAAATACCATCAATTTTGCAGGGGCACACCCTAACCACCAGGGTATGAATGGTCAAGGCCATAGAACGACTGGTTGATTTGCGCCTATAGTGCCATCAAAACTTGTCAAAGGAACACGCAACTGACTTCCAAGGATTTGGCCGACATCGCCGCCCGCACATTGGCTTATTACGAAGGCAGCGCCGAGCCATTTTGGCATGGCGCCAAGGATCATGACGTCAGCCAGAACATAGACGCGCTGCTGCGCCATATTCACGTGGCGCCACCCTTTGTCCTGTTGGATTTTGGATGCGGACCGGGGCGCGATCTGATGACTTTCACCGCCCAGGGCCATACGGCCATCGGACTGGATGGGTCAGCCGCTTTCGTCCAAATGGCGCGAACCAACAGCGGTTGCGAGGTTTGGCATCAGGATTTCACCGGGCTGGACTTGCCAAGCGGCCAGTTCGACGGCATCTTCGCCAACGCCTCGTTGTTTCATGTGCCCAGCCTCCTTTTGCCCCACGTCCTGACATCGTTGCAAGACGCGCTTAAAACCGGCGGGGTGTTGTTCTCGTCCAACCCGCGCGGCCAAAACCAGGAAGGCTGGCAAGGCGACCGCTATGGCGTCTATCACGATCTGGAGGGCTGGCGATCCTATTTGACCCTCGCAGGTTTCGTCGAGTTGGAGCATTATTATCGCCCCACCGGCCTGCCGCGCGAACAGCAGCCCTGGCTGGCCAGCGTTTGGCGCAAGGTGTAATGAACGACAAGCCGTGACCGCCCGCATAAGGAATGCTCCCATGATCCCCGATTTTGCTGGTTTCGTTGCCCAGCTGCCCGATCCTTTGGCCCTGGCCGTAGCCTTCTTGGCCTTTGGAATTGTGGTGTCTCGGCTGGCGTTCAACACCCAGTCGGTAGGGCGGTATATTTTCCAGTTCGCCTGTTTCGCGGGCTTCACCACCATGCTGGTAGTGGCCAGGGTCTTCCCGTTCAAGCCGACCCCCGCCATGGACTTGACCCTTTATTACTTCGCTATCAGCGGCCTTAAAATCATTTGGTGGCTGGTTGGGGCGTGGCTGTTTTCCAGTCTGTTCCGCGCCATCTTAGTGTTCTACCGGCAACCACGGGAAACCCGTCTGCTCCGTGATTTGATCTCGGGCTTTATCTATATCAGCGCTTTTCTCGCCATCATCGCCGACGTGTTCGACCTGCCGGTCAGCGGTTTGCTTGCCGCCTCGGGCGTCATCGCCATCGTTTTGGGCCTTGCCTTGCAAAGCACGTTGGGCGACGTGTTTTCGGGCATCGTTCTTAATCTTGCCAGACCCTATAATCATGGAGATTGGGTGATCATCGACGGCAGCTTGCAAGGCCGCGTCATCGAGACCAATTGGCGGGCCACTCAAATTTTGACCCCGGACAACAATTTGGCCATCTTTCCCAACAGCCTGATCGCCAAGGCCAAGTTGGTTAATGTCAGCAAACCGTCGAAAACCCATGGCGTCAACATCGTCATCCGGCTTGTTCCGTCGTTGTCCCCGTTGCGCTGCTGCGCGGTGCTGGAAACGGCCATGCTCAGCAGCAACCGCATACTGCGCTCCCCCGCCCCCACCGCCACCGTTCGCACGCTGGATTCCGTCGCCCTGGAATGCGAGGTACAGTTTTTTGTCGCCGCGTTTGAACAAGGACCTGGCGCACAATCGGAGATCTTCGATCTGATCTTTCGGCACTGTGCCGCCAACAACATCCGTTTGGCGCCGCCGTCGGGAACAATGATTTCCATGTCTCAACCCGAGGCGCCGCGCGATCCGTCGGATGTGCCGCGTCGTCTGCTGAAACAACAGCAAATTTTGGCGCCGCTGACCGATGAGGACCGCGTCCAATTGGCTGCCAAGATGAAGAGACGAACCTTCAAAGCCGGCGATACCGTCGTTAAGAAAGGCAGCATAGCGCAAGCCTTGTTCATCTTAAGTTCGGGCGTACTGGTGGCCTTGCGGTCATTAGGCGACGGGTCGGGCGCGGCGGATGAGGAGGCTATGCGCTTGGCTCCCGGCGATTGCTTTGGCCTGAGCGGCCTTTTGACCGGATCGGAAGCCCGTTACGATATCAAATCGTTGACCAAGAGCGTGGTCTACGAACTGAGCAAGGACGACCTTGATCCCACGTTGACCGAAAGACCGACCATCGCCGCCGATATTGCCCTGATCTTGTCGCAACGGGAGGCTGTTGAAAAATCGCGTCTACAGGGGCTCTCCCAACCCGATAAGCCGTCGGAAAATCTGACCGCCAGACTGGCCGAGCGCATCAAGAACATTTTCGGACTGGCTTGAAGGCCCATGGAGGACAACCCTTCCGTTAAACGCTTTTTGCCGTGGGTGGTGGCCGCCGCTTTGTTCATGGAGCAGTTGGATTCAACCATCGTCAATACCGCCATTCCCACCATGGCGGCGACCCTGCATGTGACCCCGCTCAGTCTGCGCGGCGTGGTGGCCAGCTACATTTTAAGTCTTGCGGTCTGCATTCCGGTCAGCGGCTGGATGGCCGACCGCTACGGCACAAGGCGGGTGTTCTCGGTCGCCATCGCGTTGTTCACCGGTGCGTCGATCCTGTGCGGCCTGTCTCTGTCCGTACCCATGCTGGTGGCGGCGCGTATTCTGCAAGGCATGGGAGCGGCAATGATGATGCCGGTGGGGCGGCTGGCGGTGGTGCGGGCCTTTCCCAAAAGCCAGCTATTGGCGGCGATGAACTTTGTCATCATTCCTGCTTTGATCGGCCCCTTGCTGGGCCCAACGGTGGGCGGGCTGATCGTGCATTGGCTGTCATGGCGCGAAATATTTTTCGTTAATGTACCGGTCGGATTGGCGGCGTTGTGGCTGGCCCGGCTGTATATGCCCGATTACTTCGGCGAGAAGACCTACCCGTTGGATGTGGTTGGCCTCGTGTTGTTTAGCAGCGGCGCCGCCTTGCTGTCGTGGGTGCTGGAAGTGTTCGGCGAATATCACAGCGACTCGACCTCGGTCGGATTGCTACTGGTCATCGCGCTCGGCCTGCTGGCGACCTATTGTTGGCATGCCGGAACAATGGGGATGTCCCGTTGAATGTTGAAAATGTGCGGTAGGCGTTGCTGACCTTGAGCCTGTAGGCTCTGGGTATCGAATCCATGAAAGGAAAGCAAC
>CAIYCT010000379.1 GCA_903924765.1 uncultured Rhodospirillaceae bacterium
ACAGATTGGAGTTTTCGTGTTCCTTCAAGCGCGACAGCACCGAGAACCGGGCCAGCATTTCCAACGTGGCGGGCGCGCAAGGCTCGTCGGCCAATTCGGAATTGCTGATCAGTTTCTCGTAGATGCGCCGCTCTTCGGTCACCCGCAGGCAATAGGGCACCTTGATGACGCAAACGCGATCAATGAAGGCCTCGTTGTTGCGGTTGTTCTTAAAGCTTTGCCATTCGGATTCGTTGGAATGGGCCAGGATGACGCCCAAGAAGGGAATGCCGCCAATATTCTCGGTGCCCGCGTAATTGCTCTCCTGAGTGGCGGTCAGCAACGGATGGAGCATCTTGATCGGGGCCTTGAACATTTCAACGAATTCCAAGAGTCCCTGGGTGCAGCGATTCAGGCCGCCCGAGAAGGAATAGGCGTCGGGATCGTTTTGGCTGAATAACTCCAGCTTGCGGATATCGACCTTGCCCACCAGGGTGGAGATGTCTTGGTTGTTCTCGTCGCCCGGTTCGGTCTTGGCCACGCCGATTTGCTTCATGCGCGACGGATAGACTTTCACCACCTTGAATTTGGAAATGTCGCCGCCGAATTCCTCCAACCGTTTCACCGCCCACGGGCTCATCAGGCCGGGCAGACGGCGGTCGGGAATGCCGAAGCGCTCCTCCAGTTCCTGTCCGTGAAGTTCGGGGTCGAACAATCCCAACGGGCTTTCATAGAGCGGGCTGATTTCCTTGCCGGCTTTCAGCACATAAATGGGGTAATGCTCTATCAGCGCCTTCAACCGTTCCGCCAGCGACGACTTTCCGCCGCCCACCGGACCCAGCAGATACAGGATTTGCTTGCGTTCCTCGAACCCTTGCGCCGAGTGGCGGAAATAGCCGACGATCCGCTCGATGGTCTCTTCCATGCCGTAGAAATCGGCAAAGGCCGGATAGATCTTGATGGTGCGATTAAGGAAGACGCGGGCCAGCCGAGAATCCTTCGACGTGTCGACCACTTCTGGTTCGCCGATGGCAGCCAACATTCGTTCCGCCGCCGAAGCGTACATCATTGGATCCGCCCGGCAGCCTTCCAGATATTCCGGCAACGACATTTCGGTGTCTTTGCGACCTTCATAAGCCTTGGTGTAACTGGAAAAAAGATCATCAGCAGAGTGCATAGCCTACTCCTGAACCGGGGAAATTGACACAAGGGATGGGGGCGCGGAGATCATTTGATCACCGTTTGGAAGCAACAAGAAAACTGTCCGCACAAACGTCAGCATTCCGAACCTCCTATGATTTTCGAGAAACGAAAATCAGCGAAAAGCGCTTAACCTTGTTTATAACATGTGGTGATGAATAAGTCCTTGCCAACTATGGGGTCCAGAACAATTTTTTTGGGGGGGTACACATCATCTAGGGGGTATGCCCGATGACAGGACGCAGTGGTTGAAAGGCGGAGATTTCTTATGTCTTATCGGTCCGCTGGGGTATCAGCTTGATCAGATCGGTCATGAACCGTTCGCATTTTTCCACTTGCTCCAGAGCAATGAATTCGTCGGGGCGGTGGGCTTGCGCGATGCTGCCCGGTCCGCATACCACGGCGGGGATGTCCGCTTGAGCGAACAGGCCAGCCTCGGTGGTAAAGGCGACCTTGGAGGTGTGGTTGTGGCCGGTCAACTGACAGGCAAGTCTAGCGGGTTCGCTGTCTTCATCCACCGACAGACCGACGGTATTGTTGCGCTCGTCGAACAAAATCCCGGTCTCTGGGTCCACCGCCAGCATTTCGGGCGCCAATTCTTGGGCATGGGCGCGCAGTTCGGCCATGATGGTTTCCGGATCATGGCTGGGCAGGTTTCGGATTTCGAATTCGAATCGACATTCGCGCGGAATGATGTTGAGCGCGGCGCCGCCGTGGATCACGCCGGTATGCAAGGTGGAGTAGGGCGGATCGTACCCGTCCTCGAACGGTCCTTCCTGCCGGATGCGCTTTTGTACCGAGCGAATCTTGTGGACCAGATCGGCGGCGATTTCCACCGCGTTGACGCCTTTGTGATTGAGCGCCGAATGGCCTTCCTTGCCGTGTACTGTGCAGGTCACGCTTTTTTTGCCCTTGTGACCGATAATGACGGTCATCTCGGTCGGTTCGCCGACGATGCATAAGGATGGCTTGACCGGCAGATTTTTTAAATCCGCGATCAGGCTGCGCACGCCCAGACAGCCGACTTCTTCGTCATACGAGAAAGCGAAATGGATTGGTTGGCTTAATTTGGCGGCGGCGAAACGTGGGGCCATGGCCAGGGCGACGGCGATGAAGCTTTTCATGTCCGCCGCGCCGCGACCGTAAAGTTTTCCGTCCGTTACTCGGGCGGTGAAGGGATCGGAGGTCCAGTCCGGAGCATTGGCAGGCACCACGTCCGTATGGCCCGACAGCACGATGCCGGGGATGTCAGATGGTCCGATGGTGGCGAAAAGGTTGGACTTTCGTCCATCGTCACTTTTCGTTACTCGAAACTCGGTGGTCCATTGGCTAAGATACTCGGCAACGAACTCAATCAACGCCAAATTCGACTTGGCGCTGGTGGTGTCGAAGCCGATCAAACGGGTGATCAGATCAAGGGGGGCTAGTGATCTCGTCATGGTGAAATAATGCCAGGGATCGCTCTCGACGACCATAGGATTTCGTAATAGGTTTTTAATCTACGCGATGCTACAAGTAGCGTACTCATATAGGATAGGGCATATAGCTAGTGTCAATCGGGCAAGTCTTCGACGGTGTTCGGCAGGGAATTGGGCGGACTGCCGCTGGCCTTAAGATGGGCTTGGGCGGCAAGTACGCTTATGGCCGCATCCATGCGACCGAAGGGCCGGTCCATCTGAGCGATCTCTCCACGTTAAAAGACAACATATTCGATCTGGCGTTGGCATCGCTGTTCCTCAATCTGTTGGGATTGGCCTTGCCGTTGTCCATGTTGCAGATCTACGACCGGATTCTTCCCAACCATTCGGTCGGCACCATGGTTTTGCTGCTGGCCGGGGTTCTGGGCGCGTTGATGATGGAATCCATTCTGTCCTATGGCCGTTCCTATATCACCGGCTGGGTGGGCGCGCGGTTCGAGCATCAAGCCGCTTGCTTGGGCCTGGAACGCATGTTGATGACCAGCTTGCACATATACGAGAAAGAGGGCAGCGGCGTGCATTTGGATCGGATGTCGTCGCTGGCGATCGTGCGCGATTTTTATGCCGGTCAAGCGTTGATGACCTTTTTCGATTTGCCGTTTGCCTTGATCTATTTGGGATTGGTGGGACTGCTGGGCGGCTCGTTGGTGATCGTGCCCAGCTTGATTTTGGTTGGGTTTGCGTATTCGGCCATGCGCATCGGCAGAAAATTGCGTGGGACCATTCAAAGTCGCATGACCTCGGACGACCGTCGCTTCAATTTCTTGATCGAAGTTTTGGGCGGCATTCACTCGGTCAAGGGCATGGCCATGGAGGCGCAAATGGTGCGTCGGTACGAGCGATTGCAGGAAAACTGCGCTCAAGCCAATCATGACGTGGCCTTGGAAAGTTCGACCGCCTTGTCCATTTCCGCTTTCTTTAATCAGGTCACCATGTTGGCGGTGGTGGCGTTCGGCTCTCTTATCGTCATGAATGGCGATATGACCACGGGCGGTTTGGCCGCGTGCTCCATGCTGGCGGGCCGCGCCATGACGCCGCTGCAAAAGGCGCTGAGCGTCTGGACGCGCTTTCAGACTTTCATGTTGGCCAGGAAACGCATCGAAGAATTGTTCGCTTTGCCGCTGGAAGCCAAGCCCGGCCTGCCGCCCATGCCCATCGTCAAAGGCGGTATAACCCTGGACGATGTCAGTTTCCGATTCGCCGACAACATGCCCTGGGTGATCCGCAACGCCAGCATCAATATCGAGCCGCACGAATGCATCGCCATTACCGGCGACAATGGCAGCGGCAAGACTACTTTGCTGGCCTTGATGCAGGGCACTTTGCGCCCAAGCGAAGGCCGCGCTTTGATCGACGGATTGGACGTCAACGATTTCGACCCCAAAAGCGTGCGCGAGCAGATTGCGCATTTGCCGCAGATGGGCGTGCTGTTCCAAGGTACGATCTTGCAAAACTTGACCATGTTCCGGTCGAGCCTGGACGATGTGGCGATTGAAACGGCCAGCATGTTGGGGTTGGATGAAGTGGTGGCGACCATGGCGTTCGGCTTCGATACGCCGGTTGCCGATGGCGCTTACGATTCGTTGCCGCGCGGCATCAAGCAGCGCATCGCCATTACCCGCGCTTTGGTCAGCAACCCCCGCATCGTCTTGTTCGACGAAGCCAACGCCTCGGTGGATACCGCCGGCGACAATTTCTTGCGGGTGTGGCTGGAGCGCGCCAAGGGAAAGCGCACCTTGATTTTGGTGACGCCTCGCCCATCCTTGCTGAAAATGGCCGACCGGGTGTTCGATATCAAAGACGGACAGTTGGTGCAGCGGGAAGCAAGGGGAGGCGAGCCGCCCAAAATTGGGGCCATGCCGGGGCCGTCAGCGCCAGGACCCGTATCGCCATGAGTCAAGCCGTCGCCAACACGCCCGCGTCCACCGACGTCAAGTCTCATGTAGGCGCCGCCGCCGAGCGCTATCAGCAGAAGCTGGCGCAAAACGCCATTGGTGGATTCTCTGCTGCATCCGATTTGGCCGCCTGTCTGTTGCCCTTGCTGAAAGCGTTGAAGTGGAAGGGCAACCCTCGCCACATCGCGGAATCCTTGCCTTATTTCGCCAACGAATTGGATTTAACCGGCCTTCGCAACGTGATGGCGACACTTGGTTACGCCAGTCGCCCAGAAGAGTCCGTGATTGGGGCCATTGATCCGCGATTGCTGCCGTGCCTGTTCATTCCGCGCGAGGGACCCGCCTTGGTGGTGATCGGCATTGACGAAACCGGCAAGATCGAAGTGTTTGATGGCGGCGAAGGGCTTAATCGTAAGATTCTCGATCCGCAGCTCAAGGGCACCATTTATCTGTTCTCGTCGTTGGCGGATGTGGCGGCGCCGATCCAACCCAGCTGGTTCCGCACGGTCATTGACCGGTTCAGGACCTTGTTCTGGCAGGCGTTCTTCGTCACCTTCCTTTTGAACGTGCTGGCATTGTCCACGCCTTTATTCGTGATGGCGATTTATGATAAGGTGATTGGATCTGGCTCGAGAAACATGTTGATTGCGTTGGCCTTTGGCGCTTTGGCGGCCATGGGGGCGGACGCCGTGTTGCGATCGATCCGGTCCCGCATCTTGGCCTTCATCGGTGGACGCCTCGACAATGTCATGGGAATCAACATCTTCCAGCATCTGTTGAGTCTGGCCCCGGGATTTACCGAGCGCGCTTCCATCGGGGCGCAAATTGCGCGCTTGAAGGATTTCGAGTCGGTCCGCGAATTTTTCACCGGTCCTTTAGCCACCATGGCCATGGAATTGCCCTTTGCCCTCTTTTATTTCGGGGTAATTTTCTTATTGGGCGGCATTTTGGCTTTGGTTCCCATCATCGGCACCATCTGCTTCCTGATACTGACCTTGTTGGTGATGCCCAGGGTGCGGCAGATCGTCGCCAATGTGGGGCGGGCCGGAGCCAGAAGACAGGAATTCCTGATCGAAATCCTGGGCAAGGTCCGGGCGTTGAAACTGACGGCGGGCGAGCGCACCTTCCTTGATCGCTATCGCGACATGTCGGCTCGCGCCGCTTTGGGCGGTTTCAAAAACAGCATGTACACCACCATGGTCAGCACCATCGGCAACATCATCGTGGTTGGGTCGGGCATGGCGACTATTGCCGTGGGCGTGTTGGGCGTGATTGACGGGTCCATGACCATGGGTGGTCTGATCGCCGCCATGATGTTGGTGTGGCGCACGCTGACGCCGCTGCAGACGGTCATCAGTCTGATTCAACGCATCGAGACGGTGCGCGGTTCGATCCGTCAGATCGATGGCTTGATGAGTCTGAAACCCGAACGCGATCCCAAGGCAATGATCGCGCCGCTTAAGAATTTGAAAGGCAAGGTCGAATTCAACCGCGTGTCCTTGCGCTATTCCAACGATACCGACCCGGCCATGGTCGGCGTGTCGTTCGAGGCCTTTCCGGGCGATGTGGTGGCGGTCACGGGGCGCAACGGCTCGGGAAAATCCACGGTGCTGAAGTTGTTGTTGGGTTTATACCAGCCGCAGGCGGGATCGGTGCGCATCGACAACACCGATATCCGTCAGCTTGATCCCATCGAACTGCGCCACGCCATCGCCTATGTGCCGCAAAGCTGCGATCTTTATCACGGCTCGATTTCGCAAAACTTACGTCTTGCCCATCCCACCGCCACCGATGGCGACATTCGCTGGGCCTGTGAAATGGCTGACGTGTGGGAGGAAATTCTGTAATTGCCGCGGGGATTGGAAACCCGCATCGGCGACAGCTCGTCCGATCACATGTCCTCCAGCTTTGTGCAGAAACTGTCCTTAGCTCGCGGCTATATGAAACGCTCGCCAATCATGCTGTTTGACGAGCCGGTCAACGGTCTGGATTTCGAAGGCGATCGCAATTTCTTACAGGCCGTTGAATATTTTAGAGGACAATCGACCATATTCATGGTTACCCATCGTCCCAGCCACTTAAAGATCGCCGACAGAATTCTTGTGTTTGAAGCTGGCTACCTGCGTCTTGCCGGTCCGGCCGATGAGGTTCGCGCCCGCATACCACCGGATTTGATATGACCACCAATACCAGCATGCCTCCCAATACAAGATTGACCAAAGTTGATCCCAAGGCGGAAAAAGACAAACCGGCGACCACCAACTCCGGCAATCTTCCCGTCAAGATCGGCACTCGACAAGCACGCCATCTGGCTCAGGCCATTCAATTGGAAGAAAGCGGCACGTCGCCGCTGATCCGGTTTTCCCTGTTTCTGACCTGCGGTATGTGTTTGCTATTCTTCATTTGGGCCGGTGTGACCGACGTGCCTGAAATCGCCGCCGCCGAAGGAACCGTGGTGCCTGCCGGGCAAGTGATCACCGTTCAGCATTTCGAGGGTGGATTGGTGGATCAGGTTATGGTTCAAGAAGGCGAGTTGGTCGAAGCGGGACAACCGATTTTAAAACTGTCAGCAGCGGCTTCGCTCAGCGATTTGGAACAAACCCGCGCTCGCGAAGCGGCGTTGCTGCTTAAGTCCGAGCGCCTCCGCGCCTTTGTTGAAAATCGCCAACCGGATTTCAGCATCGCCGGAACCGGCTATGACGCCTTGGCGGGGGACAACAAAGCCATTTACGACGCTCAAATCCACGCTTTGGAATCCACGCGCGCGGTCACCTTGACCCAAATCCAGCAAAAAAGATCCGATTTGGCGATTTTGCAGGAACAGAAGAAGACCATTGAAGAACAGGTGGACGCGCTGGCGCAGGAAGTGAAGCTGCGTGAGAATCTGTACCAACAGCACCTCATTACCTTGGTGCAGTTGCTTGATACCAAAAGAGAGCTATCGCGCATGCAAGGCGAGTTGTCGCGTAATCTGGGGCAGACTCTGACGGCTCGGGACGCGCTGGCTGAATCCGAGAACAAATTGTCCGATCAGGAGGCTGGTCTGCGTAAGACAAGCATGGACGATCTGTCCACGGTGATCGCGGAATTGGCCCAAGTGCAGGAAAGCATTGGCCGCCTGGAGGACAGGGTGAAGCGATTGGTGCTGGTGTCTCCGGCCCGAGGTTATATCAAAGGCCTGATCCAGCATTACGGCGGCTCGGTCATTCAACCGGGTGGACCGGTGTGCGAGTTGGTGCCGGTGGACAAGGAGCTGACAGTGGAGGCAAAACTGGACACCAAGGATGTGGGCCATCTGGTTGCCGGTCAACGGGTTAAGATCAAGGTGCAAACCTATGACCCGGCGCGATTTGGCTTTGCTTGGGGCACGTTGAAGCAAGTTTCCGCCAATTCGTTTCTTGATGAAAAGAACAAGCCCTATTTCAAGGGCAACGTATCGCTCGATCATGATTACGTCGGTGACGAGCCCGAGAAATACCGCATTTCGCCAGGCATGACGGTGACTGCGGAAATCCTCACCGGCGATAAAAGCTTGCTGCAATACATGTTGAAGCCGATCTTCACTCAGCTGCATGAATCCTTCCATGAACGCTGAGACACTCCCCCCGGAGACGGACGAGGAGCAGCCGCTGCACTTGAGCGTCATGGGACGTCTGCGGGCCTATTTCTTCGCTGGCGTCTTGGTGACGGCACCAATGTCGATCACGTTTTATATCGCGTGGGGGTTCATCAATTGGATCGACGGCTGGGTGTCGCCGCTCATTCCGCCGCATCTCAACCCGCAAAATTGGGGTGTGCCCGGTTTCGGTTTGGTCAGCATTACCTTATTCCTGACCATGGTTGGCGCGCTGACTGCCAATTTCGCCGGTCGTCTGTTGATGCGTTTATCCGATCGCGTGCTTGGACGCATGCCGGTGATCAACAGCATCTACGGCACGGTCAAGCAAGTGTTGGAAACCATGCTTGCCAACAAGGCGGATTCGTTCCGCGAGGTGGCCTTGGTGGAATATCCCCGCAAGGGCTGCTGGACCATCGGATTCATCGCCGGGGCCAGCTCCGGCCAAATTCAGTCTGGTTTTGACGAGGAAATGGCCAACATCTTCGTGCCCACCACGCCCAATCCCACCTCGGGGTTTTTGCTGGTGGTGCCCCGGCGCGAATTGAAAGTGCTGGCGATGACCGTCGAGGAAGGCTTCAAAATGCTGATCTCCATGGGCATCATCACCCCGGAAAAGGGTGAGGCGAATCAAGACGACCTGCATGCCGATGCAACGGAACGCCCCCCTATAACCTTGCAATAATCTCAGCATAGGCCGCCTTGATTGCGTGGCGTCGGATTTTCATCGATGGCGTCAGCATGCCGTTTTCAATGGTAAAGGGCTGCGGCACCAGGACGTGCTTGCGGATTTTTTCCATGCTGGACAGGGATTTATTCACCCGTTTGATGGCGCTGGCGACGTCTGCTTGGCGATCATGTTCAGGCACGATCACCTGCCCAAGGCCATCGTTGGCATGGCAGCGGCCTGGGCTAAGCGCCAGAAAGAGGCCGTATGATACACTCACAGCACATGCCATTTTATAGGAGCTTCTCGACGGACGATGAACGCGCATGGGGCCT
>CAIYCT010000380.1 GCA_903924765.1 uncultured Rhodospirillaceae bacterium
CCTTTGTCGAAGAGGACGATTTGCGAATTGGCATAGCGACGAAATTGCAGCGCCAACAGGGCCAGCAGCACCGATTTACCGGCCCCGGTCGGACCGACGATCAGCATGTGTCCGACATCGCCGACATGGGTGGACAGCCGGAACGGCGTTGAACCCGAGGTCTCGGCATAGAGCAGCGGCGGCGCATCCAGATGATCGTTGCGCGCCGGTCCCGCCCACACCGATGACAGCGGCATCAAATGGGCGAGATTGAGGGTGCTGACCAGCGGCTGGCGAACATTGGCGTAAAGGTGGCCGGGTAATCCACCCAACCACGCTTCCACCGCGTTGACGCCCTCGCGGATGCAGGTCAAGCCGAGGCCATTGATGATCCGCTCGACCGCACGCACCTTATCATCGGCAGCCTGTCGGCTTTCATCCGATACCGTAATCGTGGCGGTTAAATAGCCAAACCCAACATGGTCGCCACCCAAGGCCTGCAAGGCCAGATCAGCATCCAGTACCTTATTATCGGCGTCGGAATCCAGCAATTGGACCGGCTCGTTATACATCACCTCGCGCAACAGGGCGGCGATGGATTTGCGTTTGGCGAACCATTGTCGCCGCAGCCGGGTCAACTCCTTGGTCGCCTGGGTCTTGTCGAGAGCGATGAAGCGGGTCACCCAGCGATAGGCGAAATCCTGGTGATTGAGCGCATCGAGAATGCCGGGCCGGGTCAGACCGGGAAAGCCCAAGATGGTCAGAGTGCGCAAATGCTGGTCGCCCAACATCGGCTCGATACCGCCGGTCAGCGGCGTATCGACCAGCAGCCCGTCGAGATAGACCGGCGATTCCGGCACCGCCACCGGATGGCGCTTGCTGGAAATCGTCCCATGCAGGTAGGTCAGGGTCTCGGCATCGTCGAGGCCCCGTACCTCCGGCATGAACCCAGACAGCAGATCAAGCACCCGTTCGGTCTCGGTGTGAAAGGCCGCCACCTCCTGCCGCCAGTCCCGTCCTTTTTCCTCCCGGTCCCGTTCCACCAAGGCGCTTTCGGCGCGGGCCTGTGTGTCAGGCGGTGGTAGATAGGCCAAGGTCAGATGGGTGCGGCTTTCATAATGGTGACCGCCCCCCTCGAACGCCGCACGCCGTTCCTGATCGACCAGCCAGGAGGCGGCATCGGCAAAGCGGGCATCGGGATAGTCCAAGGCCGGGGTACGCTCGGCCTCAAAGAATAAGGCCCAGCCGGAGCCAAGCCGTCGCAGAACGTTGTTGGCGCGGGCCGAAGCCGAGATCAATTCCGCTTCAGTGGCGCTGTCCAGATCCGGCCCGCGAAACCGCAACGTTCGCTGGAAAGACCCATCCTTGTTGAGCACCACGCCGGGGGCGATCAGCGCCGCCCACGGCAGATGATCGGCCAAGCGATCCGCCGTTCGGCGATATTCACCGATGTTCAGCATGACAAATATCCTTTCTGCCGCAGATGACGAACCAGAACGGTCATGAAGTCGGGGTCGCGCTTGGCGGCAAAAACCGCCAAGCTATGACCGACCAGCCAGAAGACAATCCCGGCCAGCCACACCTGAAGTCCCAGCCCGAGAGCCGCAGCGACGGTGCCATTGACAATCGCCAGGGTGCGCGGCGCTCCCCCGAGCAAGATCGGTTCGGTCAAGGCCCGGTGCAGCGGTGCTTCGAATCCTTCGAGCGGGGTGTTGATCATGTTGGGCATCACAACAGCGCCCCGCCGCCAAAGCTGAAGAACGACAGGAAGAAGCTCGACGCAGCAAAGGCAATCGACAGGCCAAAGACAA
>CAIYCT010000381.1 GCA_903924765.1 uncultured Rhodospirillaceae bacterium
AGCTTGGCGGGATTGGTGGGTTCCCCGACGATGCAGAAATCGATCACTTCGCCTCGGGCTTCCAGCCATTCCAACACCTTGACGGTGCCGTCCACGGCCTTGCCTTCTTCATCTCCGGTGATCAGCAGCGACACCGATCCAGTTTTTGGTTTCAGGCGGGACACCGCTGCGACGAAACAGGCGATGGCGCCTTTCATATCGGCGGCGCCTCGCCCGTACAAGCGGCCTTCCTTGATCGCAGCGTCAAACGGGGGCACCGTCCAATTAGGGCCGGGCGGCACCACGTCGGTATGTCCGGCGAAACAGATATTGGGGCCGCTATGGCCGAAACGGGCGTAGAGATTGCGGATGGGCGGCCCGTTATCTCCGAAGGTCAGCTGATGACACGTGAAACCCAATTGCACCAAGGTTTCGGCCAACACGTCCAGCGCGCCGTCGTCTTCGGGGGTGACGCTGGCGCAGCGGATCAGCGACTGCGCCAGGACAACCGGATTGTCAATCCCTGAGGAGGTCATTGATGGACACCTTGGAGCGAGTCTTTTCATCCACCCGTTTGACGATCACGGCGCAATACAGGCTGGGGCCGGGTTCGCCATTGGGCAAGGGTTTGCCAGGCATGGAGCCCGACACCACCACCGAGTAAGCAGGGACGCGGCCGATGAACACTTCGCCGGTGGCGCGGTCGACGATCTTGGTGGACGCGCCCAGATAGACGCCCATGGACAATACCGCGCCTTGCTCGACGATGACGCCTTCGGCCACCTCGGCCCGAGCGCCGATGAAGCAATTGTCCTCGATGATCACCGGGCCAGCTTGCAACGGCTCCAGCACGCCGCCGATGCCGGCGCCACCGGAGATATGAACGTCACGGCCAATTTGGGCGCACGAGCCCACGGTGGCCCAGGTGTCGATCATGGCCCCTGACTCGACGCGAGCGCCCACGTTGACGAAGCTGGGCATCAGCACCACGCCCGGCGCGATATAGGCGGATTTGCGGACGATGGCGCCGGGAACGGCTCGGAAGCCGTTGGCCTGGAAAGCCGCGTCATCCCAGCCTTGGAATTTGGACGGTACCTTGTCGTACCACGACGCGCCGCCGGGTGCGCCCGAGATGGGGGCATTGGGAGTCAGGCGGAAAGACAAGAGGACCGCCTTTTTAAGCCATTGATGAGTCACCCACGCGCCATCGATTTTTTCCGCTACCCGCACATGACCGCCATCCAACAAATCAAGGGCCGAAGCCACGGCGTCACGGACGGGACCGACGGTCTCCGTCGAGAGGTCGGCGCGGCCTTCCCAGGCGGCGTCTATGGTCTTTTCCAAGGTGGCGTAGGTCATGACAAATTCCTAAGAGAGTGGATTGGCTTTGTCGCACGATGGCGGTTGCGGTGGCCCTAAGTCAACCATCTGTTCCAGCCAATGCAGCAGATCATCGGTGATGTGGTCAATATGGGCGGGATTGGCAAGCGGCGCGTCGATGAATTTCTCATCCGGGTGTTCGTCTTGCTTGAACCAAATTGTGGTCATGCCCAATTGACGAGCGGGGAGCAAGTTACGCTCCAAATCCTCGATCATGGCGGCGCGTTCGAATGTCACCCGGCAGCGTTCGCCCAGAATTTCGTAGGCTCGCATTTGCGGCTTGGGGATAAAATCGGCGGCGACGATGTCGAAAATATCCTCGAAGGCAGAGGTTATGTCGAGGGCAGCAAGGACCCGCTCGGCATGGGGCTTGGAGCCGTTGGTGAAAATCAGCTTGCGCCCGTTCAAGGCGGCCAAGGCTTGGCCCAAGCGCGGCGCGGGCTTAAGCACCGAATAATCAATGTCGTGAACGTAGTCCAAGAAGTGGTCTGGATCAATGTGATGAAGGCTCATCAAACCGCGCAAGGTGGTGCCATAATCTCGGTAATAGGTTTTTTGCAGACGGTAGGACTCATCCAGCCCCAAACTCAGCAGAGTGGAAATGTAGCCGCTAATGCGGACGTCGATTTGAGGGAATAGACTTTGGACCGCCGGATAAATGGTGTTGTCCAAATCGAAGACCCAGGTGTCAATGCGGGCAGGATCAAGCATCCCCCAACCTGCCGCGATTTGCCATAAGGAATCAAGGAAGAAAGGACAACCGCTCCTGCGAATATGAGATTTCACACATATTAAAATGTGATGTTGATTTGATTGATTTCATAGTCTGAGCATCAATTTGAGAGTATAGCAGAACGCATGGTGTAGAATTGGTCGCGCGGGTTCGGCACGCGCGGAAACTGCATTGAGGAACCGAGGGACATGGCCTTTCGTTATAGATTCCGTCCACGGGTGGTGGACGCTTTACACGGGTACGATGTCAGCAAATTCGTAGCCGACGCTTTGGCTGGGGTGACGGTGGGCATCGTTGCCTTGCCGTTGGCCATCGCTTTCGCCATCGCATCGGGTTTGCGTCCGGAAGCGGGAATTTTTACCGCCATCGTCGCCGGTTTTCTGATCTCGGCGCTGGGCGGATCGCGGGTGCAAATCGGCGGACCGGCGGGGGCTTTCATCGTTATCGTCTATGGCATCGTCGAGCAATACGGCGTCGCCAATTTGTTGCTGGCGACCATGCTGGCCGGGGTTTTTCTGATCATAATGGGCATGGCCCGCATCGGCGGGTTGATCCGCCATATTCCGGTGACCATCGTCATAGGCTTCACCAACGGCATCGCCGTGCTGATCGCCTTGTCGCAGATCAAGGATTTTCTGGGCTTGCCTGTGGAGTCCGTACCGGCCGAGTTTTTTGCCAAGATCAAGGTGTTGGCTGTATATGCCGATCGTTTCGATCCGGCCACCTTTGGGTTGGGACTTGTGAGTCTGGCCAGCATCGTGCTGTGGCCTAAGACCTATAACCCTCACCGCAACAAGTTCGTGTTCTATTTGTCCAAGATTCCCGGCACCATCATGGCGGTGGTGGTGGGCACCGTGGCGGTTCGCCTGCTGCATTTGGACGTTGCCACCATCGGTACGCGGTTCGGCGGCATTCCGCAATCGTTGCCAGCCATGACCCTGCCAAATTTCGATTGGGAAAGCGCTCGGCATGTGTT
Organism: uncultured Rhodospirillaceae bacterium; assembly: GCA_903924765.1. GTDB lineage: Bacteria > Pseudomonadota > Alphaproteobacteria > Rhodospirillales > Magnetospirillaceae > CAIYCT01. The sequence goes on from CAIYCT010000381.1 coordinate 3,069, forward strand.
GTCGCCCGCCTTCACCATCGCCTTGCTGTCGTCCATCGAGTCCTTGCTATGCGCCCGCGTGGCCGATAATTTGATCGGCGATCGCCATGACCCGGCCCAAGAATTGGTCGGCCAAGGCATTGCCAATCTGGTGGCCCCCTTGTTCGGTGGTTTTTGCGCCACCGGCACCATTGCCCGGACCATCGCCAATATTCGTTCGGGCGCGGTCACTCCCATTGCCGGGATGATTCATTCATTGACGCTGCTGATCATCGTGTTGTTGGCGGCGCCGTTGGCCCAAGATATTCCGCTGGCGTCGCTGTCGGCGATCTTGCTGTTCGTCGCCTACAATATGGGCGAGTGGAAGCAGTTTTGGCGGATGAAGAACTTTACCCTTAATTACCGAGCCATTTTGGTCACCACCTTCGTACTAACCGTGGTGATCGATTTGACCGTGGCGGTGGAAGGCGGATTGATGTTGGCCTGTTTGTTCTTCATCACCCGCGTCAATAGCCTGACCCATTTGGAGAAGGTTGAGTCGGGCGATCCCGACATTGATATCTTTCAGCTTTGGGGCTCGCTGTTTTTCGGCTCCATCAGCAAGATTGAGGATTTGTTGGACCCCCACCGTCCGGTCGCCAAGGTGACGATTCTGGATATGTCGCATCTGTTGAACATGGACACTACCGGCTTGGAAGCGCTGGAAGGGTTCTTCGAGTTGTTGGAAAAACAGCATGGGATTTTGCTGGTGTGCGGCGCGCCCCAGCAACCGGCTTCGCTGATGCATCGGTCGGGGTTCGACCACAAGATCGGAGCGGATCACATTTTCTCGTCGGTGGACGAAGCTCGTTCCTTCAGCACCATTTCGGTGACGGCCGAATAAAGTTCTTCGGTTGAAAAGGGTTTGACCAGGATCGGCCAAGGTGAACTCATGGCTTCGGGCAGGCGGTGGTGCGAGGCGTCGCCGGTGATGATGACCGAAGCGATCGTTCGTCCGGTTTCTTTATGGATGGCGGCGATGGCATCCAGGCCGCATTCGCGGGGATTGAGGCGCAGATCGGTAACGATGGCGTCCGGCGGACCTTCCGATTGGACGGTCTCGATCGCCTCTGTCACATTGGTGGCCACCAAGGGCTCCCAATCTCGGCGCAACAAAGCGGCGACCACGCCGTCGCGCACTTCCGGATCGTCGTCGATCAGCAGGATTTTCAGCAAACCTGGATCGGGCAACGGTTTCTTGCCAGTTGGGCGCAATTGCGACCGTCTTTCGCCGATGCGCGGCAAGGTCACGGTGAAGCGCGAGCCTTTGCCGGGGACGGATTCGACTGTGATCGGCGCTTCGATCAGGTGGGAGACTCGTTCGACGGTTGCCAAGCCTAGACCCAATCCGATCCGCTGATTCGATCCTTCCGCGTTTCCTTGGAAAAATTCGGTGAAGATGTCCTGCCTTAAGTCGTTTGAAATGCCGATGCCGGTGTCGTAGACGCACAGCAGGACGTAATCCTTGCTGCGGCGGCAGCCGATCAATACGCGGCCCTTCGTTGTGTAGCGAATGGCGTTTTCAATCAGATTGCGCAAGATCAGTTCCAGCAGCACGCGGTCGGTGCGGACCATGGATCTGGAATTGACGCACCGTAGGGTCAGTCCCTTGGCCTCGGCCACGGGACCAAATTCTTGATGGAAACGCTTCAACACTTCGCCCAGATGGACGCGTTCGGACCGGACATGAACGATCCCCGCTTCCAGACGGGAAAATTCCATCATTTTATTGAGCAGGTCATCCAGCGATTGAACGGCGCCGCGCAATTTGCGCACCAGGGGGCCTTGCTTAGTGCGGCCGATTTCCGCTTCTAGCAGTTCGGCGAACAATTTAATCGGTACCAAGGGTTGGCGCAAATCGTGACTGGCGGCGGCCATAAAACGGGATTTGGCGGCGTTGGCGCGGTGGGCGATGTCGGCGGCGGCCTCGGCCTCGCGCATCAACGCCAAGATCTCTGATTCCGATTGGGAATCGGCGAACGAGCGGGTGGTCAGGTAGGCGGTGATGATCGCATGGCCTAGAATCAAAATGATCACCAAGAACAGCAAATGGGCCAGCCACCATGTATGACTCCAGGCTGCCCCCAACATGTAAATAGCGGCGGTTTGGACGCTGATGATCAAGGCGCTCAGACAAATATACAAAGGACGATTGGGCGGCGACACGCGTCTGGCCGCCACAAGGCCCATCCCAGCCACGAAAATTGTCAGAATATTGAAAACAGGAAACGACAGGTGACCGGGCAAAAAGCTGACGCCGTAGGCGCAACCGATTTGCGCCAGGATCAGCAATAGCCAAGGCACGGCTATTTGGCTATGCCAAGACGATGGGGTGATGATGTCGGGCGGTTTGCGCCAATGAAACAGCGCCAAAACCAGCGTCACGGCAAGGAAGAGGCGGGTTTCCGCTCCAATCCCCAAGAGTGAGTAGTAGGAACCGGGAACGAACAAGGGGATGTCCCGCCCGATGTTGAAATTTGCTTGGCAGGCATCGCTGGTTGAGCACTTTACGCAGCCTTTGCGTTTTGTTCAAGTTCTGGCTTGCTGACATTCTCGGTCTGATGGGCAAGCAGTGCCGCCCTCAGGATTG
>CAIYCT010000382.1 GCA_903924765.1 uncultured Rhodospirillaceae bacterium
CAATCCTGAGGGCGGCACTGCTTGCCCATCAGACCGAGAATGTCAGCAAGCCAGAACTTGAACAAAACGCAAAGGCTGCGTAAAGTGCTCAACCAGCGATGCCTGCCAAGCAAATTTCAACATCGGGCGGGACATCCCCTTCTTTATAAACAGTCTCGGCTAATTGCCCGATCTTGGCCGCGTGAATGGCTTTATTGATTGTCTTTAGAGTGTCGGACCTCTCAGGTTCATCTGCTGACGCCGCCACGTTCGTGTCGTAGAGCGTGTTGCGAGAAAGAACGATCAAGCTGTCCGCCCACTGACCATAGCTTAGATCATCCAGGGTGGGGGCCTGAAGCTGCCGCCAGTCGTTTCCTGTTTCGCCGCGGACCAAGACGGTCTTGGTGATGTTAAGGGCCTCTGTATCCAATGCCATCAGATACAGATCCATTGCTTTGAAATAGCCGCCGGGCAAGGTAATCAGAAAGGTGGGGGATTGGTTGAACACCTGCTCGAAGGCCAAACGGTTCAGAATGGGATCAACGGGGCCGTATTCTCCATTGCCGATATGTTCCAAGGTCGAAATGCTCACTACAGTTTTTCCAGAAAAGCTAATATCCAGCATACTGGTGCGTATATTTACCAAAGAGTGGGGGTCTTGCGGATCGCAGATGTCCTTTATGCGATGCGGCCAGTAATAGGGAGTAACCGCGCCGATCTCCATAACGTCTTCCCGCGATACCGACTTTAGAAAGTGATCGGCAATGGCCAATTCCGCCCCCCGTTCTGTCATACGTTCCGGCGGGTGCCCGCAATTATACGTCGAAATAAAGTGTTCTAATTCATAGCCTATAAAATGAAACCTACTGGGCATTGTATCGTCATCCTTCCCCGATATTTATTTTAAAATGGGTGAGCCCGTACCCATTCATTTCAGTGCTAGAAGTGTAACGTCAGCCCCCGTTGCGCGACAAGCGGCTTATGGAGAGAGGCGAGTTTCATCCCACCGTCGCTTGCGGGGGGTGGCAAACCCCCTTATATGATGGGCGGTTTCAACAGCCTTTGGGGGCTTTATGCGAGTTTCTCGTTTTGTGGTAATTGCGCTGGCGGTTTTGATGGTGGTTGGCTCGAGCGCTGACGCCTTCGCCAAGATGGGCAAGGGCAGTTCGTTCGGCAGCCGCGCCTCGCGCACCGCCGACCGTCCCATCGAGCGCACGGTGACGCCGCCGCCCGCGTCCGCGCCCCTTGCTCCTCCGGTGGTTGCTCCGGCGCCGTCCTATGCGCCGTCTCCGGCTTATGGGCAGTCGCCGGGCTTCTTCCAGCGCAATCCCTTCATGTCCGGGTTCATGGGCGGTTTGGTCGGCGTCGGCATCGGATCGATGCTGTTCGGTCATTCGGCTTATGCCATGGACGCCTCGCCAGGCGGCGGGATTTTGGGCTTGCTGGTGCAATTGGCCCTGGTCGGCGGATTGATTTGGTTGCTGGTGCGGATGTTTCGCGGGTCCGGTTCGGTCGGCGGTCTGAGTGGCGGCAACCGGGTTTTGCAGGCGATTCCTGCGGGCGCGCCGCGCACCGTGGCGCGCATTGCCAAAGAGTTTGAGCCCAGTGATGCCGACAAGCAGGTTTTCGCGCAGATCATGCAAGAATCCCAGCGGGCCTGGACCAACGGCGATATCGGCATGCTTAAGCAAATCGCTACGCCGGAAGTGGTGTCCTATCTGGCCGACGACATGGCGGCGGATTCCAGCCAAGGCGTTCGCAACGTCATCGAGGATGTGCAACTGCTGCGCGGCGAAGTGGTCGAGGCTTGGACCGAGGGCAATCGCCAATTCGTCACGGCGGCCATGACCTTCGCCGCACGCGATTACAAGGTGCGCCTGGATAACGGCCAAGTGGTCGAGGGCAATCCCAACCAGCCGGTGCAAAGCAACGAAGCCTGGACGTTCGTGCGCGTGGGCGGCGGCCGCTGGCTGCTGTCGGCGGTGGAACGCTAACTAAAGCAAACTGGCCACAGCGATGGCGGTGACGACGGTTTCCGCCATCTCGGCGGCTGCGGCCGTGAAGCGCAGCAAATAGCCGATGGGCAGATAGGGGCGGTTCAAGCGCTGGGCCAAGGACTGGGCGTTGAAGCCGCCTTGCCCGGCGCCGATCACCGGCGCTTTGGCGGGCAGCTTATGGGGTTTCAACACCTGTCGCGCGGCGGTTTCGATCACGTCCAGTTGCCGCAGGTGGAGGGCTTGCGCCAGCTCGCGCCAGGTTTCCAGGGGGAAATCCTCGAAATCGCGCCCCACCATGCGGGCCAGTCGGCGGGCGCTGTCTTCGGCACTTTTGCCTTGGCCGTCGGCGCTGGGGTAATGGTCGTGAATGGGTTTGTCCAGCAAGCGATACAGATCGGCGGTGGTGGCGAAATGTTCCGCCGTCACGCCGACCAGTTGGTCTTGGAACGCAATCTTCGGTCCCAACGCCATAACCGGCGTGCGGGTGACGCCGCCATAGACCAATTCCCCGGAAATCAAGCGGTCGCCGTCATCCAAGCCCTGCGGCTTGACCTTGGATTTGGCGATGGCGACCAAATCGGTGGTGGTGCTGCCCATATCCATCATCAAAGCGTTCGGCACTTGCTGGGCGCACAAATTGGCGGTGGCCAGCCAATTGGCCGAGGCGATTTTGCGCCACGTTCTTTCCGTTTGAGCGACATCCACGAACCCGTCGCCGGTCCAGAACCGTGCTTGGTCGCCCAAATGGCGGCGGCAGGCCCGGGCGATGGCGACGACGCCTTGCTTGCGGTTGGGAAAAACATCCACTAATTCGCCGGTCATGGTGACCGCATGGCGAGCGTCATTGGGAAGATCTGCCAAGCTGTCGGCAAAAGCCGCATCCAGCTGGCCCAATCCTTGCCACAATGGGCAGGGGCGTTGGTTGGCGGCGACGACCGTACCGGACTTATCCAACAGCGCGGTCTTCAAATGCGCCCCACCCACGTCCCAACCAACCGTAAAACCCATTATGACAACTCCACTCGGACTTCTCGGTGCGGGCGGCAGACCGGCAAAGCCTGTCCCGCCGCCAAACCCAACACCATCTCAGCCGTATTCCGCCCCAAGGCTTGATGCAACCCCGACCAAAGGGTGGTCAGGCGCGGATTGATCTCCACGATGACCGGCCCGGTCTCGGTCAGCAGCACATCCAGCCCCACCGGCCCCCACAGGCCCGGCAGAACGGCGGCGACCGCATCGACCAGCGGGGTCAAGATGGGGCGCCAAATTTCGTAACGGCCGATCACGCCGCCCGCATAGCGGCACTCTTCGCCCAAACGCATCTCTTGGCTGTTGATGGACAATACGCTGGCTTGGCCGTCCTTGGCCAGAAAGATGACGCTGGCGGCGTCTCCGGCCAATAGCGGCTGGACCACATGACTGTGCGGACGGCCTCCTTGAGCCATCCACGCTTGCAAGCGCGTAAGGTCCGTGGTGGCGAGCATATTGCACGATCCGGCCCCGTCATCGGGCTTGGCCACCCAGCCGGTGGCAGAGGCCGGGATCTCGCCGCAGCGCGCGGGCGTGGGGATGACGGGGATGCCTGCCTCGGCCAAAACCTGCGCGGTGGCGATTTTGCTGGCGGCGATGGCGACGGCGTCCGAGCGGCAGCCCAGCAGCACCCGTCCGCTGTCTTCCACCATACGGGTCAGGCGCAACAAGATGCCGTCGCTTTCCGGGGCGACGATCCAGGCGGCGTCGCACTGGGCCACGGCGTCCGACCAATCGGGATCGGACCACAGGGCAAGGCCGGGTCTGGGAATGGTCAAGCTGGGATCGTGGGCCAACAGCACTTGCACCCCGTCCAAGGCGGTGAGATCATCCACCAGTTGGGCGGCCATCATTTGGCCTTCCGGCAGCAAGGCGGGGTCTGGGTTTTTCCATTGGCCGCCGCCGCTGATATACTCACCCACGAAAATGCGCAAAATCTTATGTCCGACTTTCAAATCATTCCGGTGATCGACATTCTGGACGGTATCGCCGTCCATGCCAAGCGCGGCCAGCGCGATCAATACCGCCCCGTGCAATCGGTGCTGTGTCCCGATGCGGACCCGCACCGCTTGATCGTTGGTATGGCTAGCCTGCGCCCGTTTCAACATATTTATGTGGCTGACCTCAACGCCATCCTGGGGCGAGGCGCGCAAACCGAGATCATCGAGCCGCTGACCCGCTTGGCCGAGCTGTGGTTGGATCAAGGCGTGTCGTCGCCCGCCGCCGCAGCAGCCATCAGGAACGCCACAGTGGTGGTGGGCAGCGAAAGCCTGGCCGACCAGGCCGCATGGGATGATATCCGCGCCTCCACAGGCGACGACAGACTGGTGTTGTCGCTGGACTTCGACCCCGCCGGAGGTTTTTTAGGGCCGCAAGAGTTGTGGCGAGGCGCACAGCATTGGCCGTCGCAGGTCATCGTCATGACCCTGGCGCGGGTGGGCAGCGGCGAGGGGCCGGATCTGGATAGGCTGGCCCAGGCGCGGTCGCTGTCCCCCAGCGCGCGGATTTTCGCCGCCGGTGGCGTGCGCGGGCAGGCGGACATCCAGGCCTTGAGCGAGGCGGGATATGCCGGGGCGTTGGTGGCCTCGGCGTTTCATGATGGGAGTTTGGGGTGAGGGGGCCACTCGCAGAGGGTGGGGCAATAAAGTAAAGCTCCCCCGCTTTGGACGGAGGAGCTTTTTTTAGTTAATCCATCAAAGGATTAGCTGGCGGCGAACGGGTGTCCGACCGAATGATACTTGGCTTGCACTTCGGCAGCGGTAGGCGAACCATCGACGGCGCGCTTGAGGGCTTCCTTGGTGGCTTCGTAATTGAACTTCTGGATCTTGGCGTCGTCGGCGGCTTCCCAGTGAATGAACACGCCGACCGAAATGAAGATGTCGTCGGCTTCGGCCAACGGAATGACGCCTTCCTTGACGCTGTCGGCCACGGCCAAAGCCACG
>CAIYCT010000383.1 GCA_903924765.1 uncultured Rhodospirillaceae bacterium
CAATCCTGAGGGCGGCACTGCTTGCCCATCAGACCGAGAATGTCAGCAAGCCAGAACTTGAACAAAACGCAAAGGCTGCGTAAAGTGCTCAACCAGCGATGCCTGCCAAGCAAATTTCAACATCGGGCGGGACATCCCCCCCGACTTTACGCCTGATGCATTTCATTCTGAGCAAGATTTGGCTATGGTAACCGATTAACCGTCCGCTTCTTTCAAACCCGCAAGGATAGCCCCCATGAGCCTTACCGTCGGTCAAGCCGCCCCCGCCTTTGCCATGCCAACCGATTCCGGTTCCGTTTCCTTGGATGGATTGAAGGGTAAACGGGTGGTTCTGTATTTCTATCCCAAGGACGACACCTCGGGCTGCACCTCGGAAGCCCAAGGATTCAAGGATGACATCGCCCTCTTTGCCGCCGCCAACACGGTAATCATTGGCGTATCCAAGGACAGCGTCGCTAGCCACGTTAAGTTTAAAGCCAAATATGATCTGCCGTTTGCTCTGGCGTCCGACGAAGACGGAGCGGTGTGCACGGCCTATGACGTGTGGAAGGAAAAATCCAATTACGGCCGAAAATATATGGGAATTGAACGGTCAACCTTTTTGATCGATGAAACTGGCGCCATCCGCGCCGTCTGGACCAAGGTCAAAGTGACCGGCCACACCAAGGCGGTTTTGAAAGCCGTTCAGGAGCTGTGACCACATTAAGAACCCTGGGTCTCGCCGTTTTGTCCGCCGCCGAACCGGCGGACAAGCTGGCCGCCGTCCGCCAGATGGCCAGCGCCTGGGATGAGGGCGCACTGGAAATCGGCGCGCCTTTGCCTGCCGTACCCGACCGCCCGGCCCGGCCCCATTCTCCGGTGTTGATGCCGCCCAAGCACATGCCCAAGCGCACCTATGCGGGCAAGGCCGGTCGCATCGCCCTGATCCACGCCCTGGCCCATATCGAGTTCAACGCCATCGATCTGGCCTGCGACATCGTCTGCCGCCAGTGGGACGCGGACATGCCCAGGGAATTCTATGGCGATTGGGTCGAGGTAGCCCGCGAGGAAGCGGATCATTTCGATCTGCTGCTCGATTTGTTGCGGAGCCTTGATACGCAATACGGTGATTTGCCCGCCCATGACGGCCTGTGGCAAGCTGCGGAAAAAACCGCCCATGATTTGCTGGCGCGTTTGGCCATCGTTCCCATGACGCTGGAGGCCCGCGGATTGGACACCACCCCCAGCGGAATCGAGAAATTGCGGCGCAACAACGATCCCATTACCGCCGACGCATTGGAGATCATCTATCGCGACGAGATCAAACATGTGGCCGCCGGAGTGCGTTGGTTCTCCTACCTGACCAAGGCCAAGGCCCTGGAGCCTGAAGACCATTATCACGAAATGCTGGCGCGTTATTTTCCCGGCGGACTAAAAGAACCGTTCAATCACGACGCCCGCGCTTTGGCGGGGATGCCGGTTTCTTGGTACTGTTTTTAGCCGATTCCTTTTTTTCTTAGGCTTAGCCGACTTGATCAGCTTGACCAATTCCTCGCGGACGCGGTCGCAAACCAGCCCCCATTCGCCGATGCGGGCCTGCCGAAACAGCCGCATGCTGGGATACCACGGCGAATCCTCGCGCTCCAGCAGCCACCGCCAGTCGGGAGCCGAGGCGATCACCGTCCAGATCGGAGCGCCGATGGCGCCCGCCACATGACAGACCGAAGTGTCCACCGACACCACCAAATCCAAGGCGGCGACAGCGGCGGCGGTATCCGCGAAATCGTTCAGCAAGGACGATGCGTCAAAGAATGACGGTGCGGCATAGCGCAATAACGACAATTCTTCGGGCCGAGGGTCTTTTTGGAGGCTGACCACCGACAGGTTCAACCCCTCGAACATCCCCGCGAACTGGAGCGCGGTCATGGACCGGAAGCGGTCATTCTTATGTTCGGGACGCCCCCGCCAAACAATGCCCACCTTAAACCCGGACAAATCCTTGAATCGGTCGCGCCAGAGTTCGACCTTGACCGGATCGGCGCGCAGATATCCTGGCATCGACGGAATCGAATCCAGATCTGTTTTCAGCGCCGCCGGAATGCTGAGCATGGGATTTTGGAAATGGTAATAGCCGGTGTCCTCGGGCCGATCCACCACCGCGAACTCGTCGCCGATGGTGGCGCACAGCGAGCGGATTTCGGGTGGTACATGAAACACCGGGCGGCCGCCCAATTCCTTGATCTTGTGGGCGTAGCGAATGAATTGGATATTATCGCCCAGCC
>CAIYCT010000384.1 GCA_903924765.1 uncultured Rhodospirillaceae bacterium
ATCCCTGGATTTGGCTGCGGCCACCTTGAAGGAACGCAACGACGATGAGCCGTCGATCCTGAACACCAAGTTGATGCTGCTGAAAGAGACCTTCGTTAATCAGGTGAACCGCGCCATGCGCGATCTTTCCGAAGGCACTCGCGAACAAAGGAACAAAGTCAAAGCGCTGGATGCCGTCAACGCCATGATCAAGAAGATCAATCACCCTGACAAGTAAACCGGAAACCGGCACGATCCGATTCTGTTAATGAGGCCTTAATGTCCAGGCCTCATAATAGAATTACGGAGGTGGATCATGAAGAAGAACAATCACTCGGCCCTTGAGCCAGCCAATCAGACGTGGACAATCTTCGACGCCTTGGCGGTATGGATTGCCACCGGCCCCGACCGGCCCCGCCAATCTTTGAAGGATCGCATTGTGGCGATGATCAAAGACGGTTCGTCTTGGGATGTTCTCAAGGTAAGAATCGCCGCTCGGTGAGACGGCTCTGAACTGTCAGGCCTTTTTCACAAACTCCGATTTCAAATTCATCGCGCCGATGCCATCGATTTTGCAGGCGATGTTGTGCCCGTCATCCGCATCGACCAGACGGATGTTTTTCACCTTGGTTCCGCCTTTGACGACCAGGGACGATCCTTTGACCTTAAGATCTTTGATGACGGTCACGCTGTCGCCATCACTGAGCGGGTTACCATGGGCGTCACGAACCCCTTGCTCGTTATCCGAGGCGGTTGCAGCAGCCAGTGGGCTCCATTCGTGGGCGCATTCGGGGCAAACCCACAGTTCGCCGTCTTGATATACGTGCTCGGACCCGCATTGAGGGCACTTCAATCCATCGCTCATTGTTCACCTGATTAAGTTACGAGCGCGCTTCTAACACAGAGTCCGCTGTAATCCATCCCCCCTTTTTCATCGGCGGGGTTTGAGGGGCTGCCTTGACTCAGATCTTTTTACGCCCTGACGGTTTTGAGGAACTGGTTGACCTCATTCCTCAAATGGTCCACCTGACCGTTCAATTGCTCGGATGCTCCGGCGACCGTGCCGGCTTCTTCGTCCACGGCGCCGATGATGGTTTCCAGGCGGTGCACGCAGGCATTGACAGTGGCGGATTCGCTGGCGGCCTTCTGTACGTTGGCGCTGATTTCGCGGGTAGCGACCGACTGCTCTTCGACGGCGCTGGCAATGGTCGAGGTAATCGCCGTCATTTGTTCGACGCTATTGGCGACATCGCTGATGGCTGCGACGGATTCGCCAGTGGCCTCGCGAACCGCGTTGATCTGGCCGATGATTTCCTCGGTCGCCTTGGCTGTTTGATTGGCCAGATGCTTGACCTCGTTTGCGACCACGGCAAAGCCCTTTCCGGCCTCGCCAGCCCGTGCCGCCTCAATGGTGGCGTTCAACGCCAACAGATTGGTCTGATTGGCAATATCGGTGATGATGCCGGCTATGCCGCTGATTTTTTCGACCACTCCTGACAGGTTGCGAACCAGACCTCGGGTTTCATCGGCACGGGCATTCACCTGGGATGCAACCTGGGATGCGGCCTGTATCTGGCCGGTGATTTCGCTAATGGAGGCGGACAATTCCTCGGTCATGGTCGCCACCGCCTGTAGGCTTTGATCCATGGACTGAGCGGCTTGGCTCACGCTGATGGCCTCGCCGCGTGCCGAGTTCGAAACGTTATTCAAAGACTTGGCGGCATTGTCATTGCTACCCGCCCCTTCGAAAATGCCGCCGACCACGCCCATGATCGAGGATTCAAAATCGTCGGCCATGCTGAGAATCGCCACCTTGCGCGCCTCCTCCATGCGCTGTTTCATGGCTTCCTGCTCGACGCGGTAGGTTTCGGCCAGCTGTGCCTCGGCCTTCAGTGCCGAGACGGCGGTGGCCAGAATCCCGATTTCATCGTTTCGATCGGTGGCGGGCACGGCGGTATCGTACAATCCTTTGCCAATGTTGTGAGTGGCTTGAGCGAGCCCTTTGATCGGCTTGATGATACTGCTGGCCAACAGAGCAGCGATCAACCCCACGGCAATAAAAATAGCGGAGGCGACAGCCCCCAGCTTGATCGCGTTATGCCAGAAGTCTTGTTCGACGTCATCCGCATAGATCCCGGTGCCGACCATCCAATTCCAAGGCTGGAACGGCACAATGGAGGATATTTTCAAGAATTGGCCCGTCTCGCCGGGTTTTGCGGTCATGTATTGGGAACTGCCTCCGCCGTTCTTGGCGATGCTGATAAACGAGCGGATGATAGCTGTTCCATTGCTGTCGGTCCGGTCGATCTCATTCTTGCCTTCGCGCGTGGAATCGAAGCCATTGACTATGCAAATTCCCTCCTGGGTATAGGCGAACAGATAGCTGTTCTTATCCCATTTTAGGGCCCGGATGGCTTTGGAGGCCTGTTCTTTGGCTTCATCCTCGCCGATTTCGCCCTTGCGAAAACGATCGTAATTAGATTGAGCGATCTCACGGGCTGCCAGGGCGACGTTCATGGTAAAGGCGTTTTTCGCCTCCAGGCCATTGTGCTTGATAAGAGACGTCGAGTAGAATGCCAATCCCAATAGGCCCAAGGCCGCTACCAGAACTAACCCGATCAACGGGATCTTGATGGTCGTGCTATGGAATGTCATAACCCACCTCCCATTTACATTTTGCAGATGCGAAGAATGGGTAAAAATAACATATAAAAAATAGGGATAATTATTAATATTAATTGTACTTTTTATTAAATAATACCATTTATGTATAATTGCAGCCATCTGTGGTGCAATAGGATTATTCTTTTAAGATTAGGTCGAAATCAGAGTAGCCAATTCACTATCGATAAGATTGCCTCATCACAAAATCTCAAGTTGAATCTCGAAAACAAAGGGGCCGCGACGTGACAGGTAACCCATTGTTTTATAGGCTTGTCACTGTAGGGGCGACTCTACGATTCGCTGATTATGAGTCACATGCTCCACCAACTGAGCATGGCGACAAAGTTTCTTCAATCCGCTCGCGCTTGAGCGGATACGGCGTAACCAACCGGATTTGGGGAGATGCTCGGCAGGATGTGTTCGATTCTATCGAGATGTTCTATAATTCTCAGCGCACACATGTCAGAAACGGGACGCTGTCCCCCGTCGAATTCGAGCGGGGGCTATTCAGTCGCCACGATGGCTTATCGCGCCTTCGCTCATGGTTAGCTGACGCGCATATCTTTCGTTTCCCATAATATAATTGTATTGTAAAATGCGACTTTCGAATGGCATCTGTTGCCTCAAATCTATTGGATTTTGGAAGATTGTGGGGGATGTCCCGCCCGATGTTGAAATTTGCTTGGCAGGCATCGCTGGTTGAGCACTTTACGCAGCCTTTGCGTTTTGTTCAAGTTCTGGCTTGCTGACATTCTCGGTCTGATGGGCAAGCAGTGCCGCCCTCAGGATTG
>CAIYCT010000385.1 GCA_903924765.1 uncultured Rhodospirillaceae bacterium
ATCGCTATCACACTGATTCTTATAGCAGAATTACGCTATTTCGTCACGTAAACCTTGGGTCATATGGGAAATCCGGGTTCAAGGCACACAATGCCTTTTCAAATGCCGCACCCGATGATGTTGTGGTGTTCAGTCAGTTGGTAAGCAGTTACCTTGCCTCAACTGATTTCAGGGCTTTGGCAGACAGCACCCAACGCCTGTACCGCATCCACCTCAAGACGGTGGTCCGCGCCTTCGGCACCAAGCTGGTGACTGACGTGACCAGACGTGTGTTGTTGGAGTACCGGGACAAGATAGGCCATAAGCCAGTGAATGCGAATGTGAGATTTAGGATTATCCGCACCATGTTCAATTGGGGGCTACAGCGTGAAATGGTGGCGGGCAATCCGCTGGCTCTCCTCAAGTCCTTGCCAGTGAAGTCCCCCGGCTACCAACCGTGGACCCCGGCAGACGTGGCTACATGGCGTGAACAGTCCAAAGGTGGCGCACGGATGGCGTTCTTCCTTGCCCTCCACACCGGGGCGCGGCGGGGTGATGTACTTGCCATGACCGGGAAAAACATCAAGGACGGGGTGTTGACCTTCACTCAAGGGAAGACCGGGGGAGTGGTGTCTTTGCCGCTGCACCCCGAAATTATATCGGAGTTGGGCGATACCATCCCCGAAGGTCATCTGGTCCATCGCAGAGACGGCAACGGCTATACCGTGGATGGCTTTGCCATGATCTTCGAGCGCGAGTGCAAGCGACTGAAAACATGGGGCAGGACACCCTTGCATGGGCTGCGAAAGTTGATGGCTTGCTCATTGGCCGAAGCCGGATGCAGCACCCATGAAATAGCCAGCGTGACGGGTCACAGTGACCTTGCCATGGTCCAACTTTACACCAAGGCGGCGGGTCAAAAGAAGATGGCGGTCACGGCTTTGGGGAGGCTTCACCCTTCTGAATAAAGCCCTAACCCATTGATACGTATTGAGCCGATTTCACCTATAAAAGTCAGAAAATTGGTTGACTTCCGCCGTTGCGAGTCGCCTTCTAAGCGGCAGGTCAGTGGTTCGAGCCCACTAGGGCGCGCCACATTTCCGGTATTATGCCAATATTGATGTCAGCCTGGACGCCTCATAGGGACGTGCGCCAGCGCTTCCAGCCATTGGCGCGCAAGTCGCAGGCCGGGCAAGTCCCGCAGCCATATCCCCACGGATGCAACTGAGAGCGGTCGCCCAGATAACAGGTGTGGGATTTGTGGATGATCAAATCGACCAAGGCTTGACCGCCCAAGGATTGGGCCAATTCCCAGGTTTTGGCTTTGTCCACCCACATCAGCGGGGTATGGAAGGTGAAGCGGGCGTCCAAGCCGTTATTGACCGCCACCTGCAACGCCTTGATGGTGTCGTCGCGGCAATCGGGATAACCGGAATAATCGGTCTCGCACACGCCGGTGACGATGTTCTTGCAGCCCCTGCGGTAGGCCACGGCCGAGGCCAGGGTTAAAAACACCAGATTGCGACCGGGCACAAAGGTGGTGGGCAAACCGCTTTCATCGATGAAGATCTTGGCGTCCGAGGTCATGGCGGTTTGACCGATGGCCGACAAAGCGGGCACGTCCACCAAATGGTCTTCCCCAAGCCGGGGACCCCAATGGGAGTCGGCCTTCAAGGCGGCCAGGATGTCGGCGCGGCATTGAATTTCCACAGCGTGGCGTTGTCCATAGGTGAAGCCAATGGTTTCGACGGTTTCAAAGCGGTCCAAGGCCCAGGCCAGACAGGTGGTGGAATCTTGTCCGCCCGACAGCAATACCAGCGCATGAGACGGATTGAGCGAGATCATCGGATGAACCTACAGTACGAAGGGGCGGTGGATATTGGACGCTATGCTCGACGTTTCCAAGGATTTTGCCAAGACATCGTTTGCGGCGCTGGCCAAAATTTCAGTGACGCTCCGTATAACAAACCAGCCAGTACAAACCCGATATAGGGTCCAACATCCACGCCGCCGACGGCGTCGGACAGCAATCCGGTGTACAGCGTGTTGGCCGAGAACAGCCAGACCGAGGCGATGGTGACGCCGACAAAGATCATACAGCCTCGGGTGACGCCCGAGGGAGTCTGGGACTGGCGCTTGCCGATCAAAAGCCAGTGCAGCAGGATGATCGCCGCCCAAGGGGCGATGCCGTGCGCGAACAGGAACAGGAAATTGGTGAAGAAATCGATGAAGTCATTGGACGCCATCAGGCAGACGATATAGCCCAAAACCGCCCCAATGCAGGCAGAGATCGGGCGCGACAGGGTGATGCCCGCCGACATCAGGCAATAGGCGGCGGAGTTGTCGTTCAGCGCGTTGCTGGGGATGGAATTAAATGCCACCAAAAATAACACCAGCGGCGAAAAAGATCCGGTCAACCCCTGCAAGGCCTGCATCACGCCTTCGGGGGTCGCTTGAGTGACGGTGGCGGCGGTTAGGTAGCCGAACAATCCGAACACGAACAGCGACAGGAACAACCCGGCGAAAACAGGAATGAAGACCCTGTGGCTGGGGGTGTTCTTGGGCAGGTAGCGGGTGTAGTCGGCGGTATAGGTGGCATAGCTGATATTGAACGCCACCAACAGGAACAACGCCGATAGGATGTCCTTGGTCGAGGCGTGATTGACGGGCGGAGGAGCCACGTCGGTTTGATGCAGGGCGATAATGCCGATGACGATGAAAAACAGTCCCAACAAAGCGCCGGTATATTGGGAGCTTTCTTGGATCAAGTGATGGCCGTAAATGCCGATCAGCGCCTGAATGCCGACCAGAAGGGCCAGGGCCAGCCAAAACGGCATGTGCAGATCGAAGGTTGCCATGAAAGCGACCAGAGCCACACCGGACAAAATATTGTTGATCACATCCATGCCGATGGCGTTGACCCAATTCATGAAAGCGGGAAACTTATTGCCGTCGCGGCCCAGGGCGAACCGTCCGGCTTCCAACTGCGACAGCCTGGTCAGCGGCCCCAACACGGCGGTGGCGGCGGGAAGGGCGCTGCCGATGATGCCGCCCACCAGCAGAACGAACACGGCCTCGACAAAATCCAACCTCATTCCCGCCAGCAGCACTCCCACCAACCACGTGCCGATGCTGGTATTGGTGACGAAGAATACCCAGAACGGCTTGATTGCCTCTAAGGTTTGTTCGTGATCGTGAACCCCGTCGGTGATCAAGGAATGGTGGGTTCTTTCCATTCTAATTTTGGGCAATTGAGCCTCGCGCGACAGGGCTGGTTATTAGGATGATTCTAAAGAATAGTTCTCCAGGGGTCAACACAGGTCAACGTCAATCTGGCCGGGAAGGGCGATTAGGGGATTGTCACACCCGACAAAGGCGGCTAACTGTTGATCAAGAAAAATAGCCCTTGTTTGCCGAGTGTTCCGAGTGTGACTCATTACCATATCGTTCATTTCGTCCCCACCGAGAGGCATCACGGCCTTTATGGGTATATCGAGGTCATTCAGACGCTGACCTGGGGATTGAACTCTTTGGGGCATTCGGTGACCTACGCCAAGAATCAATTCGTTCAAGATGCCAAGAACATCGTCTTTGGCGTTCAGATGGCGGGCTGGGACATCATGACCTTCTTGCCCGAAGGCACGATCGTTTACAACTTGGAACAATATTATAAGCACTCGCTGAGCGATGCCGGGAAAGAGGTGTTCGAGTTTTTGGTGCGCAAGTTCGAAATTTGGGATTACAGCGACGATAATATCCAGTTGTGGAACAAACACGGCCCCACCTATCCCGTGTCCCGCGTTCCCATCGGCTATGCGCCCATTCTTACCCGTATTCCCAAGGCCGAAACTCAGGATATCGACGTGCTGATCTACGGCAATCCCAGCGACAATCGCGTCGAGATCTTCAAGCAATTGTGCGCGCAGGGGCTGCGCGTGATGTTTCTGTACGGTTTTTACGGCGAGGCCAGGGACGCCTTGATCGCAAGGTCCAAGATCGTGCTGAATATCGGCCAATATGACCGCACGTTCGAAGTCGTCCGGGTGTCCTATTTGATGGCCAATCGCAAGGCGGTGGTCGCCGATCTCTATCCCGACATCACCATCGAGCGGGACATTGCCGAAGGCGTTCTGTTCGCGCCTTTCGATCAAGTGGTTCCCGCCTGTCTGCATCTGCTGGCCAATGATCCTATCCGCGTCGATCTTGAGGAGCGCGCCTTTGCGGCGATCCAAAAACGCCATATCACTGCGATCATAAACATGACCTTGAATGGGCAGATGGTGGTAAAGCCCTTGGATGGTTAAGGGTTAAAGGCGCGCAAGTCGTTCGCTAATCGACGATAAATTAAGTGTTCCAGAAAGTTCCCGACGTGGTGATTTCATGGGGATGTCCCGCCCGATGTTGAAATTTGCTTGGCAGGCATCGCTGGTTGAGCACTTTACGCAGCCTTTGCGTTTTGTTCAAGTTCTGGCTTGCTGACATTCTCGGTCTGATGGGCAAGCAGTGCCGCCCTCAGGATTG
>CAIYCT010000386.1 GCA_903924765.1 uncultured Rhodospirillaceae bacterium
CAATCCTGAGGGCGGCACTGCTTGCCCATCAGACCGAGAATGTCAGCAAGCCAGAACTTGAACAAAACGCAAAGGCTGCGTAAAGTGCTCAACCAGCGATGCCTGCCAAGCAAATTTCAACATCGGGCGGGACATCCCCAAGGTTTTTGACGAGCCATGAAACAATCGCTATGGTGTGGATATTTCCTAACCTTTCGGGCTGGTTTTGTGGCATATACCCTTTTCCGATGTTTCGACGGTCCCAGCTAATGGTAGCGAGAGAGGCGTTTTTGTCACCAGTCTTAATCATAAGGGCACACGTTTAATCCATGGATGTCGTCACCCGCTTTGCTCCATCTCCTACCGGTTACCTGCATATTGGCGGGGCCCGCACGGCTTTATTCAACTGGCTGTACGCCCGCCGTCACGGCGGCAAATTCCATCTTCGCATTGAAGATACCGACCGCCAGCGTTCGACCCAGGACGCCGTCGATAAGATTTTTGACGGATTGCGCTGGTTGGGCCTGGAATGGGACGGCGAGCCGGTTTTCCAATTCGCCCGCGCCAAGCACCATGCCGAAATCGCCCACCAACTGCTGGAATCCGGTCTGGCCTATCGCTGCTATTGCTCGCCCGACGAATTGACCGCCATCCGCGAAGAACAAAAAGCCAAGGGCCAACCCACCCGTTATCCAGGGATTTGGCGCGACCGCGACCCGTCCGACGCCCCACCCGGCATCCAGCCGGTCATTCGTCTGAAGGCCCCGCAGACCGGCGAAACCGTCGTGCCCGACTTGGTCCAAGGCGAAGTCCGCGTCGCCAATGAACAACTGGACGATATGGTGCTGCTGCGCGCCGACGGTACGCCCACCTATATGCTGTCGGTGGTGGTGGACGACCACGACATGGGCATCACCCATGTTATTCGCGGCGACGACCATTTGACCAACACGTTCCGCCAGTATCAGCTGTACAAAGCCTGCGGTTGGCATATTCCCCATTTCGGCCATATTCCGCTGATCCACGGTCCCGACGGAGCCAAACTATCCAAGCGCCATGGAGCCTTGGGCGCCGAGGCTTACCGCGACATGGGCTTCCTGCCCGAAGCCATGCGCAATTACCTGCTGCGCTTGGGCTGGAGCCATGGCGACGACGAAATCATTTCCACCGAACAAGCGGTGGCATGGTTCAATCTGGACGCCATTGGCCGTTCGCCCGCCCGCTTCGATTTGGCCCGACTGACCACTCTTAACGGTCATTATTTACGCCAAGCCGACGATGCCAGGCTGGTTGAGCTTTTGGTCCCGCTGCTGGCCGAGCGCTTGGGACGCCTCGTCACCGAAAGTCAGCAACTGCGTCTTAAAGCGGGCATCTCCGGCCTCAAGGAACGGGCAAAAACCCTGACCGAGTTGGCAGATCTGGCCCTGTTTTACGCCAAGGAACGGCCCTTGCCGGTGGATGAAAAAGCCGCTCGTCTCTTGGATGAAGGCGGACGGGCATTGCTTGAGAAACTGAAACCGTTGATCGAAGGCGTGGCTATTTGGAACCGCCATAATTTGGAAGAATTGGCGCGGGCTTACGCCGAAGCCCAGGGCCAAAAATTAGGGTCTATCGCACAGCCTCTTCGGGCTGCGCTTTCTGGGTCCACCGTTTCCCCCCCCATTTTCGATGTTATGGAAATCTTGGGGCGCGATGAAACGATGGGAAGACTTGTTGATGCACTCTTATCTCGACAAGATGCATAAACAAAAAACGTTGCTTTACTTGACTAACAGAAGGGACGGTTAAAATGTCTACAAATGATGGATTTACACTGACTGACAATAAAAGCGGCAAGAAAGTCGATCTGCCGCGCATGATCGGCACGGTCGGCCCTGATTTGGCCGATATCCGCACGCTGTATGGCTCCATGGACATCTTCACCTACGATCCCGGCTTCACCTCGACCGGTTCGTGTAAATCAGCCATCACTTATATCGATGGCGACCAAGGAATCCTGCTGCACCGCGGCTATCCCATCGAGCAGTTGGCCGAGAAGTCCGACTTCCTGGAAACCGCCTATCTGATCCTGTACGGCGAATTGCCGAACCCGGAGCAAAACAAAGCATTCCGCAAAAACGTGACCTATCATTCCATGCTGCAAGACCAGATGAACTATTTCTATCGCGGGTTCCGCCGCGACGCCCACCCCATGGCGGTGATCTGCGGCGTGGTCGGCGCCATGGCGGCTTTCTATCACGATTCGACCAACGTCAACGATCCCGCGTCGCGTGAAGTGGCCAGCTTCCGTCTGATCGCCAAGATGCCGACCATCGTCGCTTGGGCCTACAAATACAGCCAAGGCCAACCGTTCATCTATCCGAACAACAAGATGTCCTATGCGGAAAACTTCCTGCACATGATGTTCGCCACGCCGTGCGAGGAATATGTCCCCAGCCCGGTGTTGGTCAAGGCCATGGACCGTCTGTTGATCCTGCACGCCGATCATGAACAAAACGCCTCGACCTCGACCGTCCGTTTGGCAGGTTCGTCGGGCGCCAACCCGTTCGCCTGTATCGCCGCCGGCATCGCTTCGCTGTGGGGCCCTGCCCATGGCAGCGCCAACGAAGCCGTGTTGCAGCAGCTGCGCGAGATCGGTTCGGTGGATCGCATTCCCGAAATCATCGCCCGCGCCAAGGACAAGGACGATCCGTTCCGTCTAATGGGCTTCGGTCACCGCGTCTACAAGAACTACGACCCGCGCGCCAAGATCATGGGCCAAGCCTGTAAAGAAGTGCTCAAGGAACTGGGCAAAGAAGACGAGCCCTTGCTGAAGTTGGCCATGGAACTGGAACGCATCGCCCTGTCCGACGATTATTTCGTCAGCCGCAAGCTGTTCCCCAACGTGGACTTCTATTCGGGCATCATCTTGCAAGCCATGGGCATTCCCACTTCGGCTTTCACCTGCTTGTTCGCCTTGGCCCGCACCGTGGGCTGGATCGCTCAATGGAACGAAATGCACGAGGACAAGGATCAGAAGATCGGTCGCCCCCGTCAGCTGTACGTTGGCGCCCCCCAACGGGATTACACGCCGCTCGACAAGCGTTAATCCAAGCCATCCTGTTAAAGGCCGGGAGCACTCTCCCGGCCTTTTTCTTTGCCTATTCCCTCCTTATTACGCATGGCTTTCATGCAATTCGGCCTATAAA
>CAIYCT010000387.1 GCA_903924765.1 uncultured Rhodospirillaceae bacterium
CAATCCTGAGGGCGGCACTGCTTGCCCATCAGACCGAGAATGTCAGCAAGCCAGAACTTGAACAAAACGCAAAGGCTGCGTAAAGTGCTCAACCAGCGATGCCTGCCAAGCAAATTTCAACATCGGGCGGGACATCCCCAACAAAAACACTCAACTCGCGTCAGAACCTGCACAGGCCTGATCAGGCTTGGTCATCGATGTTTAAACTCTGCAAGGAGATTCATTATGCTTAGGTCTTTTTTGTTGCGTAGCGTTGCCGGCGTTGTTCTTGTTTTTACTGCCGCAAACCTTTCCGGTTGTTCGGCGGTGGATGCCCAAGTGAATCATGGGGAATTGCAAGTCACCACCCATCTGTCGGAAACAGTGTTTCTGGACCCAGTGCCACAGATTAAGCGGACGATTTATATTACCGCCCGCAACACCTCTGACCATCCAGAAATCGAGATTAAAAATGCTTTGACCATAGCGGTCGCCAACCGAGGGTATCTTGTTGTTCAGGACCCGACCAAGGCCCAATTCCTGTTGCGCGTCAATATTCTTCAAGCGGGTGAAGTTGATGCGAAGTCGAAGAATGGCATGTTGGCCGCTACCTATGGCGAACCCTTGTTGGGGGGAGCCGTGGCTGCGGGCTTAACAAGCGCTATGGGCGGCAACTCCGGCACAACGTTGGGTGTGGGGTTGGGTGTGGCGGCGGCCACCGTTGCTGCGGACATGATGTTTAAACAACGGACCTATTCGGTTGCAGTCGATATTGAACTGTCCAGTCGCCCCCTCTCTGGTCAAAAGGTGCAACAATTTACGACCAGTCAAGCGGCTCAGGCAAATGCAACGTCGAAATATCAATCGACTGGAAATCCAACCGGGGCCGGTATGCAAGGCGGCATGAACAGTTCGACGGCTACCGTCAATGGCCGTGCGGTTACCCAGGCAATCAACGAGGAATCGGATTTCAAAAAGTATCAAGTCCGAGCCATCGCTTATTGCGATCAAGTCAATTTGAAATTTGAAAACGCGGTCGTCCCTCTGGAAACACATTTGACATCGGCCTTGTCTAATTTGTTTGAAGAAGGCCAAGCGCCAACTCAAGCTCAGATTGATCAGGCGGAAATGGCCGAAAAAGCGGCGCACCACCCTGTGGTCAAAAAAGATACGCCTCCGCCTCAACAAAACAAAAAGGCGTCCGCGCATGCGGCAGCGCCTGCCGGAGGAGCCGCCAATCTTGACGATTCAATTCCTCCGCCGCCACCGCCGCACAACTAAAAACATTATCGCCCATGGCTTTCCCCAAAGACAGCACGTTTAAGAAGAGCAGTGACGGCGGTTCGTTTGCCTTGACCCGTATGGCGTGAAAATGAGAGAGTAGGGAAAGCATTTTCATCGTCATGCTAAGGGGGGATTTGTGCCTTGAACCACCGCTTCCTGGCCTTGGTTGGATTTTTGGCGACGGCCTTGGGGGGTGGGGTCCAGCCAGCTGTGGCTGGAGCGCCCGAGGGGCCGCGGATGGTGCCGCTGGTCTCGGAAAGTTTGAAGGTCTTTTCTTGGCGGTTGGGCAAGGGCTATTCGCCCTTGGAAGACGTCCATCTGACTCCGTATTTGGAAATAGACACGCCCCCTAAGAGTCAAAGGCTGCTGGCGATGAGCCCGGACGCCCCTAACGGATTGTATCTGGTGGGCGGCGCGGCGCGGTACGCGCTTGCGGCCAATTGGAAACTGTCGTTTGATTTCGCGGCGGGGGCAATGTTCGTTCGCAACAACGCCATCACTTCAGCCTCGGCGCTGCAAACCGATCCTGCGGAAAGCTCTGGCGATAACATGTTCATCTGGCGGTCGGGTCTTGCCCTGGATTACGCGCCGTCCAAGGTTTATCGCTTTACCGCTTCTTTGGGCGTCAATCATTTGGGACAGTCGCAATTGATCAACCTCTCACAGCCTTTGACAAATGAACCCGTCGAGGGTGTTTTGCGGCTTGGCATGGCTTATCGATTTTAGCGACTGATGAGCATTCCCGAACTCCTTCTTGTAGATGACGATACCGAGCTGACCGAGATGATGCGCGAGTATCTTGAACCGGAGGGCTTCAAGATTCATGTGGCCGCCAGCGGCTTAGAATTCCAAAACAGGTCTTTGGACACAGTCGATCTTATCATTCTGGACGTGATGCTGCCGGG
>CAIYCT010000388.1 GCA_903924765.1 uncultured Rhodospirillaceae bacterium
GCAGCCAGACCAGCACCGATCAACTTTGCGGATTCAATATCCATGTTCTCAAACTCCTCTAGGACTAAACGTACCGGCCCCCATGGCCTGATTTCACAAAAAACTCAACGCCACCAACACGCCCGATTAGTGCATATGGATGGCGTCATGCAGATAAATGCAGGAAAGCACCGTGAACACGTAGGCTTGCAGCAAGGCAATCCCGATTTCCAGCAAGGTAACGGCAGACACGAACGCGAAGGGAATAATGCCCGGCAGCACATACATACCGCCCAATGTCACGACGAAACCGCCCAACACGGTCAAAATGATGTGGCCCGCGGTCATGTTGGCGAACAAACGAACTGCCAAGCTGAGCGGACGCGAGAAGTAGGAAATGATTTCCACCGGCACCAAAATCGGCGCCACGAATACAGGCACGCCGTGCGGGAAGAACATGCGGAAATAGCCGAAGCCGTGCTTGGCGAAACCGATCACTGTCACACCGATGAACACCACCGCCGCCATGGCGAAGGTGACGATGATGTGGCTGGTGAAGGTGAAGGCCAGAGGAAACAGGCCCAGCACGTTGCCAAACAGCACGAACACGAACAGCGAGAAGATGAAGGGGAAATAAGCGCGGCCCGCCGACCCCACATTGTCCCGCAGCATGCCGGAGATGAACTCGTACAGCAGCTCGGCCAACGATTGCCAGCGACCGGGGATCAGCGAGCGCGAGCTGACCGACAAGGTCAGGAAGGCTGTCGCCAGAACCACAACCGCCACCATCATCAACGACGAATTGGTGAAAGCCAGATTGTACCCGCCCACATCGAAATCGATAAGGGGCTTGATCTCAAATTGCTCGATCGGATTAGACACCGTCGCTACCCTTTCCATCGTCCTTGTCGGAGGTTTGGCTGCGATTAAGCGCGGCCCCAAATCCAACAGTATCATCCATGCCCCGAACGGCCCGATAGGCATTCATGATGCCAGCGACCCATCCCATAACCGAGAACGATAGAATTGCCCAGGGCGATGTTCCGAAAAAGTGATCGACGCCCCAACCAAGTCCCGTCCCCACTGCGGCCCCAGCCACCAACTCGGTGGCAAGCCGCATGCCCAATCCCAGCCCCGACAAATCGGCCCTGCCCCCCTTCTGTCGCGGTTGGGATTGAGGGTCCCGAGAACGCGCGGCAGTCAGTCGTCGATCCAGATCATCGAGCGACGAGGGCTTTCCCTGATCAGACTTGGGTTCGGACACAAGAAAACTCCCGCTTTCAAGAGCCAATACCCCTAAAAGCGGGGGCACCATACGAGGAGAGACTTACCGTGTCAAGACACCATCCCGACCCGATGCCCCCTCTACTCCAGCGCTTTCACGGCTTGTTCCAAATCCACCGACACCAATTGCGAGACCCCGCGCTCGGCCATGGTCACGCCGAACAACCGATGCATGCGGGCCATGGTCATTCGGTGGTGGGTGACGATCAGGAATCGCGTCCCGGTTTCCAGGGCGATACCTTCGACCAAAGTACAAAAGCGATCCACATTGGCGTCGTCCAAAGGCGCGTCCACTTCGTCCAGCACACAGATGGGGGCGGGATTGGTCATGAACACGGCGAACAATAAGGCCAAGGCGGTCAAGGCTTGCTCGCCGCCCGACAGCAACGACAAAATCTGGAGGCGTTTGCCCGGCGGCGAAGCCATGATTTCCAGGCCCACCTGCAATGGATCATCGGATTCCACCAAAGCCAGATGAGCGCGGCCGCCGCCGAACAGTTTGACGAACAGATCGCGAAAATGCCCGTCCACCTCTTGAAACGACGCTTTAAGCCGCTCGCGGCCTTCGGCATTCAACTCGTGGATGGCATGGCGCAACTTGACGATGGCCTCTTCCAGATCGGCTTTCTCAGTAACAATGGTGGTCAAGCGGTCGTCAATTTCGGCCAGTTCGATCTCGGCGCGCAGATTGACCGGTCCCATGGCGTCGCGCTCCTTGGTCAAACGCTCCAGGTTGCGGTCGATCTCTGGTTTGTCGGGCGGATGATCCGGGTCGATCTCGGCCATGTCGCGCAATCGCTCGGGCGTCACATCCAGGCGCTGGGCGATCTTGGCGGCGGCGGCGCTGGTGCGTTCCCGCGCCCCGGTCAAGGCGGCTTCGTCGCGAATTTGGGTTTCGCGGGCTTCGCGCAAGACCGTCTCCACTTGGCGCAGCAAGCGGTCGGCTTCGGCCAAGTCCGCCTCGGCCCGCATTAAGGCGTCGGCGGCGGAGCGGCGCGAGGTTTCGGCGGCGGCGATGCGGGTCAGCAAATCTTGGCGTTTGGCGTCCAATTCCTGCGGCAGCCGGTTCAGGCGTTGGTGTTCCTGGGCCAACTCGGCCTTGCGCCGCTCCAACTCCTCCAGATGGCGACCGGCCTGAGCGATGCGGTCGGCCCAGGCGGCGCGGTCTTTTTCCACCACCTCCAGCCGCCGCGTCCGTTCGCCTTCCTCGCGCCGCACCCGGTCCAGGTTGGAGCGGGCCTCGACCAGCCCCGAACGTTGTCCCGCCAAGCGCGCCCGCACCGTTTCCACCTGCAAGCGCCCGCCATCGTCGGACGGAATGGCATCCACCGCCGCCTTGGCTTGCCCCCATAAACCGTCCGCTTCATCCTTGTCCGCCGTGGCGCTGGTCACCTGCTCGGCCAAGGCCGCCAAGCGCTGCTCCCACGAGGCGAACCGCCCCGCCAGTTGCGTCAGCGCAGCCTGAGCCCGCACCAAATCGCCATCGGACCGACGGCTGGCCTCACGCGCTTGGGTTTCCGCCTGTTGTGCCGCCTTGACCGACTCTTCGGCCTGAGTAGCGGCCTGATTGGCGTTGGTCAAACCGGCCCCGGCATCCTCGATCATGAACCGCAATTCGCGCAACCGGTT
Organism: uncultured Rhodospirillaceae bacterium; assembly: GCA_903924765.1. Classification (GTDB taxonomy): domain Bacteria; phylum Pseudomonadota; class Alphaproteobacteria; order Rhodospirillales; family Magnetospirillaceae; genus CAIYCT01. Next base: position 2,893 of record CAIYCT010000388.1, read on the forward strand.
GGCGTTGGCCAAGCGCACCGCCACCGGACTGGGCGCACCCGCCACCGCCACCAAGCCGTCCCAGCGCACCATGTCGCCGTTCTTGGTGGCCAAGCGCTGACCTTGGACCAATTGATCGCGCAAATTCAGCGCAGTCGCCAAATCCTCGACCACTCCCACGGCTGCCAGCCGCCGGGCCAAGGCCCGGGGCGCAGTGACGCTCTTGGACAAGGACGTTGCCCCAGCGGGCAGCTCTGGCTTATCGGCCAAGGGCGGCAATTCGGTCCATCGCAAGGGGGCGTCTTGGGCCAACGACGCGTCCAGATCATCGCCCAGGGCCGCAGCCAAGGCCTTCTCCCACCCGGCTTGGGCCGACATCTGATCCAGCACCGGATCGTGAGCGCCCCGCTTCTGTCCCGCCACCATAGAGGCCAAGGCGTCCGCCTCCGCCTTGAGTTTGGCGAAATCCGCATTGGCCTTGGTCCGGGCTTCCAACGCTTGATCCAGGCGCGTCCGGGTTTGAACGCGCTCGGCTTCGGCCTTGGTCAAGGCGGCGGCGGCGTCCTCGACGAATTCCTGCGCCGCTTCCACTTCCATTTCCGCCGAGGTCAGTAATGCCCGATCCATGCCCTCGGACAAAATCTGCGCATGTTGGGCTTTGATCTGCGTCAGACGCCCGGTCAACCGGTCCCGGCGAGCCTCGGCTTCGTTCAAGCGGCGCAGGCCCGCCGCCCGTTCGGCGTCGGCCGAGGCCACCACTTCCAACAACGTCGCCATCTCCGCTTCGGTTTCGGCCACCATCTGTTGGGCTTTGTCCAGGGCGGAAGCGGCTTGCGCCTCGCGTTCGGCAGCCCCTTCGCCCGCGTCGATCAGATCCTTGCGCTCGGACTCCAGCCGCGCCACGACCCGTTCGCCGTCCCCCGATCGCGACCGTTCCCGCTCGATATCCGACCCGGCCTGAGTCAAGCGCCGTTCGATATCCTGCCGCAGTTCGATAAGCCGCGCATTTTCGTTTTCCAAGGTTTCCCGTTCGAACAGCAAACCGCGCAACGCTTCCGCTTGGTCTTGATCTCCTTGACGCAAGTGAGGAATGGCCGCCGCCAACCGCGCCTGGGCAACTCCTGCGCTGGCCGCCTTGCCATTGAGTTCCGCCGCCGCCGCTTGAGAAATATCCAGTTTCTTGCGCGCTGCCTCGACCAAGGCCAGGGCTTCCAGCCATTCCATATACAGGGCCTTGGCCTCGATGACACGGATGGACGCGGACAACACCCGGTACCGTTCTGCCTGTTTGGCCTGTTTGCTCAAGCCGGTTTTCTGCTGGGTCAGTTCGGCCATGACGTCGTCTAGGCGCTGCAAATTGGCCTCGGCGGCAGTCAACCGCCCTTCGGCCTCGTGCCGACGAGCATGCAAGCCGCCAATTCCCGCCGCTTCTTCCAATAGCGACCGGCGGTCGGAGGGACGGGCATTGATGATCGCCCCGACCCGGCCCTGGCTGACCATGCCCGATGAACGCGCGCCGGTGGCGGCGTCGGCGAACAGCAGATGCACATCGCGGGCCCGCACCTCCAGACCGTTGATGCGATAATTGGAGCCCATGCCCCGCTCGATCCGACGCGACACTTCCAATTCGGGGAAGGCGTCGAATTTACTGGGGGCGGAGCGGGCGGAATTGTCCAACCGGACGATGACCTCGGCCACATTGCGGGCGGGCCGTCCCGCCGTGCCGCCGAAGATGACATCGTCCATTTCCGACCCGCGCATGTGCCGGGCCGAGCTTTCGCCCATGACCCAGCGCAAGGCCTCGATCAAATTGGATTTGCCGCAACCGTTCGGCCCGACCACGCCGGTCAGCCCGGCTTGGATGGTCAGTTCGGTCGGCTCAACAAAGGACTTGAACCCCGATAGCCGTAATCCGTTGAAACCGAGCAATAGAACCTACTTCTTGACCGCCGCGACATAGGCGTCTTCCAGCGTTTTCTTGATGGAGGCATAAGGAGTCTCGCCTTCGATCAACTGACCGTTCACCACCAGGGTCGGCGTGGAGTTCACATGATAAAGGCGCGTTCCCTCTTGGGCGCGTTCATTCAACTGATTGGACAAATCTGTGTTTTTCAAGCACGCATCCACCTCGGCCGGAGTGATCCCCGCCAAGCCAACCGTACGTTTGATTTCGCTTAAGGGATCGGGCGAGCTCAACCACCGATCCTGCGCCTTGAACAGGTAGCCGAGAATGGGGAAATACTGTTCCTTGGGCGCGCATTGGGTGATCATGGCCACGCCCATGGCCATGCTGATCGGCGGCGTCGGCAAGTCGCGATAGACCAGCTTGATCTTGCCGGTATCGATCCAATCCGCCTTGATGGTGGGCATCACGTTTTCGTGAAACTTGGCGCAGTGAGGGCAGGTCATCGAGGCGTATTCAATCACCGTCAACGGCGCATCCGCCTTGCCCAGAACCCGATCCAACGGCCCGATCTGGATGGAATCCGCAGCCCAAGCCGAACCGGACGCCAGCGCGCAGACGCCAAACATTACCGTAACGATCCAATTTGCCAGTTTCACGATTACTCTCCTTACGTCTCGAACAGGGGTTCTTTGGGAACGGGGGATATTAGGTCTGGTTTGGCCGCGACACAAGATGCGCGCCGAGTCGTTGCAACGCCGCCTTCAAATCGGGATTGTCGATGGCCTCGATCGCGGCGGACAACGGACCGGAATTTTGCGTCTCGACCGCAGGTTTGGCGCGCGGCTTTCTGGTGTCCAATTTGGGCAAAGGACCTTGACGCAGCTTCACATCCGCCACGGCCTTCCAACCAAAATAGCCATTGACCCGCTCGATCACCAACGGTGCTTGATACTGCAATTGAGTGGCAAAACCCGACGTCACCTTGATTTCCAACACGCCGCCTGTGCGCTCGCCTTTGGGAAAGCGAATCCGCAGGGGCAGCGTGTGTCCGGCCAAAAGCGAGCCGACAATGGCGGGCCAATCGGCGGCAAGCGCGCCATGGATAAAGCCGCGCTTGCCGAATACCGGCCGCGTCACCTTGGCCACCGGCACCCCCACCGCCACCAATCCATGCGCTTTTCTGTCGTCCTTGTTCATTGTTTGATTATAGCAGCCCTGTTAGCGTGCGACTTATGATTCTTTCCAACCTCCTGCTTGATTGGTATGACCGCCACCGCCGCCATTTGCCCTGGCGCGCCCAACCCGGCATCCGCCCCGATCCTTACGGCGTATGGCTGTCCGAGATCATGCTGCAGCAAACCACCGTCCAGGCGGTGACTCCTTACTATACTGCGTTCCTGGCCCGTTGGCCCACGATCCGGGACTTGGCCGCCGCCCCGCTGGACGACGTGCTGGCCCAATGGGCCGGACTGGGATATTACGCCCGCGCCCGCAATCTGCACGCCTGCGCCAAGGCGGTGGTAGCCCTGGGCGGACGCTTTCCCGCAACCGAGGACGAACTGTTGGCCCTGCCCGGCATCGGCGTCTATACCGCCGCCGCCCTCGCCGCCATCGCCTTCGATCTGCCCGCCACCGTGGTGGACGGCAACGTGGAACGGGTGATGTCCCGGCTTTATTGCGTCGCCGACCCGTTGCCCAAAGCAAAGCCGGTGTTGAAGCGATTGGCCGCTGAATTGACGCCGTTGCAAAGACCGGGCGATTACGCCCAAGCTGTGATGGATTTGGGCGCGACCATCTGCACGCCACGCTCGCCCGCCTGTGCGCTGTGTCCATGGACCCAAGCGTGTCAAGCCCGCGCCGCCAACCAAGCCGAGCTTTATCCGGTCAAGGCGGCCAAGCCGACCCGCTACGGCGTGGTATTTTGGACCCTCGACCCCGAAGGACGCGTGCTGACAAGGCGACGGCCCGACAGCGGATTGCTGGGCGGCATGATCGAAATCCCCTCGACTCCGTGGGTGGACGGGCGTCAGTGGGGGATGACTCAAGCCCTGGAACACGCGCCCATTCAGACCCAGTGGACTATCTTGAACGGCATGGTCCGCCACACCTTCACCCATTTTCACTTGGAATTAACCGTCGTTTCAGGACTGGCGGCGCACAATCCCGATCTGGGGCAATGGCATAAGCCGGACCGGCTCTCCTCGTTAGCCTTGCCGACGGTGATGAAGAAGGTCGTCGATCTGGTTCATTCCCATGGTTTTTAAAAGAAAGTTTTACCAGACATGAAGAAATGCCTCGCCCTGATCCTTATGCTGATCGCCGTCCCGGCGGGGGCACAAACCTCGCCGCCCGCCGAGCACGTCATGGCCCGCTATCCCGCCCAATGGGTGGCGCAACCGATCATGCGTCAGGACCGTCTGACCGCACAGCAAATCCTGCCGCCCGGCCAGACCTCACAAGAGTACTCCGACGCCATCATCCTGGAACGTTATGACGAGGAGCACCAAGCTCCCAAGGATTATGTGGCATCGCGGGCCGAAGCCAGCCGCCGCTCGTGCGACGGCATGCTCAGCAGCCAAGTAGACGAAACCCCGGTCAACGGCTACAAGGCCGCCTCGATCCAATTCACCTGCACCAAAAGCCATCGCAACGGCAAAAGCGGGGTGATGTTCGTGGTCGCCATCGCCGGGCGCGACGCCCTGCATATAGTGTCGCGGGTGTGGCTGGGTCAAGCGGTGGCCGCCAACCAATTGGTGCCCATCCCCCCCTCCACCTTGGCGGAATGGGCGGCGTTCGTGCGGACCATCACCCTGTGCGACAGCCGCGACAATCTGCACCCCTGTCCGGCGACGGCGGCAACGGTGCCGACATCGACCAATAAATAGCTATTTACCGTAGCCGATCTTCTTCAACGCCTCGGCGATTTCTTCCAGAATTGCCGGGTCGTCGATGGTGGCAGGCATCTTGAACTCTTCCAGGTCGGCGATCTTGCGCATGGTGCCGCGCAGGATCTTGCCCGAGCGGGTTTTGGGCAGGCGTTTGATCACGGCGCAATGTTTGAACGCCGCCACCGGACCGATCATGTCGCGCACCAAGGCGACGCATTCCGCCGCCACCTGTTCATCCGACTTGGTTACCCCGGCCTTTAGGCAAACCAGCCCCAGCGGCAATTGCCCCTTCAACTGATCGGCCACGCCGAACACCGCGCATTCGGCCACGTCCGGGTGGCTGGACAGGATTTCCTCCATAGCGCCGGTGGACAAGCGGTGACCAGCCACGTTGATGATGTCATCGGTGCGGGCCATGACGTGAATATAGCCGTCCTCGTCGATCATTCCAGCGTCGGCGGTCTTATAGAAATGCGGATACTCGGCATAGTAGCTGTCAAAGCAGCGTTGATCGGCGTTCCACAAAGTCGTCAGAGTGCCCGGAGGCAACGGCAGACGGGCCACCAGCGACCCGACCTTGCCGGGCGGACAGGGCTCGTGCACTTCGTCCAATACTTCCACGCCCCAGCCGGGCACCGGCTTAGTGGGCGACCCGGCCTTGACCGGATATTGGTGCAGCCCCATGCAATTGGCGGCGATGGCCCAGCCGGTTTCGGTTTGCCACCAGTGATCGATCACCGGCACCTTCAGCTTGTCCTCGGCCCAATGCACCGTGTCAGGGTCCGAGCGTTCGCCCGCCAGGAACAAAGTCCGCAACGACGACAAATCGTACTTGGCCAAAAGCTTGCCCTCGCTGTCCTCACGCTTGATGGCGCGGAAGGCGGTGGGGGCGGTAAACAGAATCGAGACTTTGTGATCGCTGATCACCCGCCAGAACGCGCCCGCGTCGGGCGTGCCCACCGGCTTGCCCTCATAGACCACGGTGGTGCAGCCCACCAGCAACGGCGCATAGACGATATAAGAGTGACCGACCACCCAACCCACGTCAGACGCGGCCCAATAGACCTCACCCGGCTTGACGTCGTAGATGGCGCTCATGGTCCAAGACAGCGCCACCGCATGGCCGCCATTGTCGCGCACCACGCCCTTGGGCTGGCCGGTGGTGCCCGAGGTATAAAGAATATAGAGCGGATCGTTGGCGCCCACCGGCACGCATCCTTGAGGATGGGCGGCGGGCACGGCCTTTTGCCATTCCACATCGCGCGGCTCCAGCAATTCGGCCACCGATTGCTCGCGCTGGAAGATCAGGCAATGGTCGGGCTTATGGTCGGACATGGCGATGGCGTGGTCCAGCAGCGGCTTGTAGGCGATGACCTTGGCCCCCTCGATCCCGCACGAGGCAGCGATGATCGCCTTGGGGGTGGCGTCGTTGATGCGGGTGGCCAATTCGTTGGCGGCGAATCCGCCGAACACCACCGAATGGATCGCGCCGATCCGGGCGCACGCCAGCATGGACACCAACGCTTCGGGGATCATGGGCATATAGACGATAACCCGGTCGCCCTTGACCACGCCCAAGCCGGTCAGCGCGCCCGCCACCTTTGACACCTGCTCTTGCAATTGGGCATAGCTGATCTTGCGCACCGTATTGGTGACCGGGCTGTCGTAGATGATGGCCGTTTGCTCGCCGCGCCCGGCTTCCACGTGGCGGTCCACCGCGTTGTAGCAGGTGTTGAGCAACCCGCCAGGGAACCAGCGGTAAAACGGTTTGTGCGTCTCGTCCAGCACCTTGTCCCAGGACTTGATCCAGGTCACGGATTTAGCCGCTTCCGCCCAAAAGTTTTCGCGGTCGTTCATCGAGGAATCGTAGGCGATTTCGTAGGCGTTGGACTTAGCGTTGATCATCGTATTCTCCCAAATACAGTCGTGTTTGTTATGGTCTATTTTTTTAGGATTGGTTCTGCGGTTGCACCGCAAAACTGGCGGTAGCGTGGGCCACCAAGTCGCCGGTCGCAGCATCGACCATCTTCACTTCCGTTACCGACAAGGTCTTGCCGGATTTCAGAACCTTGGCAAAGGCGCGGATATCGCACGCCACAGCCTTGCGGACGAAATGGATGTTCATGTCGGCAGTCAGCACAGTCACGTCATACTCGAAACAGGTATGCACCGCCGCGCCCATGGCGAAGTCGGCCAACCCCATCAAGGCCGGACCGCTGACCACCTGTGGGGGGCGGCTGAGATGAGCCCCGAACGGCATGATCAAGGTGGCCTCGCCGTCACCCAAATATTCGGCGTAAAGCCCCAAATGCCCGGCGATGGGAACGGCCTGGTGGATCCTGGCCTTGTACGCGTCAAGCGAACGGTCTTTCATCAACGACACCCTACCTAGAAAGGTGGCACTTTACTCAGGATGCCCGGATAAGAGAAGGGTCTTTTGCCATGTCCCACCGCCATAGACGCGTCCGAAGAGAAACCAATCCAGCCTTTAAGGCTCGACTTCCAATCCATCATAACCCTTGGCCCGATAGATTAGAACCGATGCCGCCCAACTAACGACGAAAATGCCGACGATCAGATACCCCAACGCCCCAAAGTTATCGTTCAGAGCGCTAATTCCATCCCAAAATAGGCCGGTCAATTCCAACTTGCTGGCGACAAGCCCCAGCGCTTCCACGCCTCCCACCAGGACCGCCACCAGGACGGAAATAACGGTAATGGTCAGATTGTAGTACAGTTTGCGCACCGGCTTGATAAAGGCCCATCCGTAAGCGCCCGTCATCACGGCGCTGTCCAGCGTATCCACCAAGGCCATGCCCGAGGTGAACAGAGCCGGAAACACCAAGATGCTCCATAGACTCAGATTATTGGCCGCCTCGGTCGCCGATATGCCCAGCAGCCCCACTTCGGTGGCCGTATCGAATCCCAATCCGAACAAAAACCCCAAGGGATACATATGCCAACTTTGGGTGATCAGGCGGAACATGGGGCGGAACAAGCGCGCCAGCACTCCCCGTCCGGCCAAAAGAGCGTTGAGGTCTTCTTCCACATATCCCTCGCCGTTGCGGACGCGCTTGAAGGTGGTCCACACGCCGCTCAGGATGACCAGATTGACGGCGGCGATGAGCAACAAGAAAGCAGCGGAAATGGAGGTGCCGATCACCCCGCCGATGCCATGCACCGCTTCGATGTCGTCCTTAAAGGCCAGTGCCGTTGCGGCGACCATGATTGAGGCCAGCACCACGACCGTGGAGTGTCCCAGCGAAAAGAAGAAACCGGCCGCGACCGGACGTTGGCCCAGTTGCATGAGTTTGCGGGTAATGTTGTCGATCGCGGCAATGTGATCGGCATCGACAGCATGGCGCAGACCAAAACTGTAAGCCAGCAGAGCGGTCCCCAGCAGGACGGGATAATCCCGAAATGCCGCCAACGCCCACAACCAAGACAACCCGTTGACCGCGATGAGTCCGGCAAACATCAGGCTGGCATTCCGATCAATGCCGAAACGATTTAGGACTGCGAGCATGAGCCCCCCCTCTCATTCACGAGGGTTTCATACTATTTTTGAAAAAGTATGAAGTCAATGACGGCAGACCGGCTAGGTCTTGGGACTACTGTGAGGATGAGGGTGATCATGATGATGGTGATCGTCGGGACCATGATCGTGCCCATGGCTGTGATCGTCACTCAATCGACTGACCACCGGAACAATATTGATCGTTCCGTGACGCACGCCGGTTTCGGCGGTGACCGCGTTGGCGTGGGCTCTCACATCCTCCGTGCGGCCTTGAAGAATGACCACCTCCATACAATCGTCATGATCCAGGTGAACATGAAGAGTGGACAGAACCAGATTGTGGCGACTGTGTCCGGCATTGGTGAGACGTCGCGAAAGTTCGCGCTCATGATGGTCGTAAATATAGGATAAACACGCGACGCAGTGACCTTTATCGCTGTCCTTGAGTCGTTCGCTTTCAAGTCGATCACGCAGGATGTCGCGCACGGCTTCCGAGCGATTGCGATATCCTCGACGGTGGATATGTTCGTCGAACTGCGCCATCAAATCTTCGTCCAGCGATACGGTAAAACGGTCCATGTCCGATCCTTTCCTTGACCAGACTTTTATAACAGGACGACGTCCCGTTTCGATGAAAGAATAAGACTTAAGCTCGCCGAATCTCAGTTAAGAACGTGTCCACTTCCTGGCGTAAGGTGCTGGCTTCGCCGCGCAAGGCCTCGACCGCGCCCAAGACTTCCTTGGCGGCCGTGTCGGTTTCGACGATGGATTGGTTGACGCTGGAGATGTTCTCGAACACCTGATTGGTGCCCGAAGCGGCATGATCGATATTGCGGGCGATTTCCTGCGTGGCGGCCCCTTGCTCCTCGATAGCCGCAGCGATGGCGGTGGTGATTCCGTCCATGGAAGATATGGTTGTGTTGATGCCCTGGATGGCGTCAACGGTTAGATGAGTTTCCGCTTGAATGGTGCTGACTTGGCTGGAGATCTGATTGGTGGCCCGCACGGTTTGCTTGGCCAGATCCTTGACCTCGGCAGCGACTACGGCAAAGCCCTTGCCCGCCTCCCCGGCCCGGGCCGCTTCCACGGTGGCATTCAGGGCCAGAAGATTGGTCTGCTCGGCGATTTCGGTGATCATGTTGATGATGGCGCCGATGCGGTCGGCAGCCCCGGCCAAGCCGTGTACCCGATCATTGGCGCCAACGGCTTCCTTGGTGGCCGACGCGGCGACCGTATTGGACATGACCACCTGCTGCGCGATTTCCAGGATGGCCGAGGTCAATTCCTCAGCCGCCTCGGCCACCATCTTGACGTTGGTGTTGGCGTCATTGGCGTTGTTTTGGGCCGCCATGGCTCCGATGGTCGCTTTTTCGGCGCTGGCCACCATGCGCTTGGCCGCTTCGGCCATGTGTTCGGCATGGGAGCTGACCGTGTTCAGAACGGTGGCGACAGCGCCTTCAAATGATTTGATCAAAGTTTCCAGCCGCGCCATGCGTCGATCGCGCGCTTCGGCGGCCTTGGCCGCATCGTTTTCCATCCCGCGCCTGGAGATGGCGTTTTCCTTGAACACCTGAACGGCGCTGGCGATGTCGCCCACCTCATCCTGGCGGTCGAGATGCGGAATGCTCAGTGCTATGTCGCCGCCAGCCAAATTTCCCATACATTTGGTCATGGCTTCGATGGGATGGGTGATAATGCGTCCCAGAATGAAACGCACCCCGATGCCAGCCATAATCGTGGAGACGACGCCGCCGATCACAAACCACATCAAGGTACGATTGAGCAAAGCGTCGGGTTCGACGGTAGACAAAGATGAGGACAAAACGGCGATGACTTCGCCTTTTTCAATGCCCATCCAATCCTTATGGCAGGTCAGGCACACCTCCTGGTCCGCGCCCTTGGTCACGCCTAGGACGATGGGATAGGCCAAACGATAGGTATCGCCCTGACGCCGCGCCACCAACTGGCGGGTAGAAAAAGCCTCGGCGTCCACATCGTCCATGGGCAATTTGGGTTTACGGTCGGGGTCAGCCTGCTTCATATACTCGGTGACCTTAGGGCCCCAAGCGCTCCAGACCTTGCCGGGATAGTCGGTGTTGCGGCTGCCGAACCAATTGTTGAACACCTGAATGCCGATATTGTCCGCATCGTCCGGGCGCTTAGCCATGACGTTGACGATCAAAGCGTGCAAAGACGTCATCTCGTTAAGGGACAAAGTATAAAGCTTGTGCTCCAGTGAAGTCCGCTCATACGAAGCGATTCCGGCCACCACACCCACAACCAGGGCGATTAATCCCGCACCGACAATGATCATAAATCGACTGGCCAGTCGCAAATTTGTCCAGACCTTCATTATAGGCCCCTTAACGTTTCACTCTTACGCAATAACATAATACGAAACGGTGGTTACTAAAATATGACCAAGAGGCGGGGCCCATCACTTTTTTCTGTCTTTTGGCTTATTTGCGCACCAAAGCCTCATAATCGGACAAAAGGGTCTGGGTCACCTCGCCGGGAGTGAACTGATAGGGACCGATTTCCCGCACCGGCGTGATTTCGGCGGCGGTGCCGGTCAAGAAGCATTCCTGGGCCTTTGCCATGTCTTCCGGCCACATGGCGCGTTCGATCAAGGTGTAGCCTCGATCCTTGGCCAATTGAACGACGGTCTGGCGAGTAATGCCGTTCAAGAAGCAATCGGGATCGGGGGTATGGATGGCCCCGTCGATCACGAAGAATACGTTGGCGCCCGTTGCCTCAGCCACTTGGCCGCGCCAGTCCAGCATCAAAGCGTCCTCAAATCCCTCCTTTTCGGCCTTGTGCTTGCTCATGGTGCAGATCATGTACAGCCCGGCCGCCTTGGCCGAGGTTGGAGCTGTCTGCGGATGGGGGCGGCGCCAATCGGAAATCTGAAGACGAATACCGCGCATCCGGGCTTCCGGGGTGAAATAGCTGGGCCACGACCACACGGCGATGGCCACGTGGGTTTTGGTGGCTTGGGCGGCCACGCCCATCATCTCGCTGCCGCGCCAAGCGATGGGGCGGACATACCCATCGACGATTTTATTGGCATCGATGGTGGCCTTGGTGGCGGCATCCAATTCGGCGGCGGTCATGGGAAAGTCCATGCCCAGGATGTGGGCGGAATCGATCAAGCGTTGTGAATGCTCGGCCAGCTTGAACACGGTGCCGCCGTAAATGCGTTCCCCTTCGAACACCGCCGAGGCATAATGCAGGGCATGACTCAGGACATGGATGCGGGCCTCGCGCCACGGAATAAGTTTGCCGTCGAACCAAATGAAGCCGTCGCGATCGTCGAAGGGAATAAGAGCCATGATCCTGCCTAAAAAAAGTTAGAAAATTACGCATATGACTTGCATGAGGTAACATTTTGAGCTTTATATGTCAACATGACTGACGTAAAAACCGCCATAAATCCTCTTTTCCTCCGGGAAGAGGAGCTGCGCCAAGGCGTTGAGCTGCTGTTCTTCGCCTATCGCGATTTCACAGCTGAACCCGATGCCATTCTTGCCGAGTACGGCTTTGGCCGCGCCCATCATCGCGTGATCTATTTCGTCGGTCGCAATCCGGCCATGACGGTGTCCGATCTGCTGGATATCCTGCGCATCACCAAGCAATCCTTGTCGCGGGTTCTGGGGCAATTGGTGCGCGAGGGCTTCGTGGTCCAACGCCCCGGTTCGCGCGACCGGCGGCAGCGTCTGCTGGAGTTGACGATCAAAGGGGTTGAACTGGAGCGGCGCTTGACCGAGCGTCAGCGGGTTCTGTTCGCCAAAGCCTATCGCGACGCTGGAGCCGAAGCGGTCGAGGGCTTTCGCAAGGTCATGCTGGGCCTGATCGCGCCCGAAGATCGCAGCCGCTTTCCAGTAAAACGCTAAGCTCCTATTATTAATCACTTAATAACTTGACGGACGCAGTGGCATGGGGCACGCTTTCGCCATGAGCACGCATGAAGACGATATCGACGGCAACGCCTTGACCCGCTCCGAGCTGATCGCACGGCTGGCGGCGAAGAATCCGCATCTCACCGTTAAAGACGTTGAGCGCATCGTTGCTACCATATTCGACGAAATCGCCCAGGCCCTGTCGCGCGGCGACCGGGTTGAATTGCGCGGTTTCGGGGCTTTCTCGGTCAAGCGCCGCGATCCTCGCTTGGGCCGCAATCCGCGCACC
>CAIYCT010000389.1 GCA_903924765.1 uncultured Rhodospirillaceae bacterium
CATGACCATGGGTATGGTCAGCCCCTTCGTTGATGGCGTGAGCGCGTGCCACCGTGCCGAGACCGGCGCTATCCAACATGCGTTTGTCGGTGGCGGGGTCAGACTCGTCGTCGGACAGGCCGAGATCGGCGGAATCACTCATGGTCACGGATTTGAAAATGCCTTCTTCGGCCAGACCAGGATGGCGCTGCTGCTGCACCCCGCCTTCGTCCTCGGAAACGCCCGAATCTTCATCAATGCTGGCGGCCAGACGGACATGGATCGTTCGCACCTGCCCGCCCCAATCGTCCGGGCGAGAATCAGGCCGGTCGGCGTAACCGTCCTCGGCCAGAACCGGGGCAGGATGGACACGGGCGGTGAAGTTGCTGTCCTCGTAATAGCGAAGTTTCTTGGCCCGGATTGGCGCCAAGCCCGACACCATCACCAACTCGTCGGCAGGCGGCAATTGCATCACCTCGCCCGGTGTCAGCAAGGGACGCGCTGTCTCCTGGCTGCTGACCATGACGTGCGACAACCACGGAGATAGACGGTGTCCAGCGTAATTGCGTTGCGCCCGGAGTTCTGTCGCCGTACCCAGCGCATCGGATATCCGCTTGGCCGTGCGTTCGTCGTTGGACGAAAATGCAATGCGAACATGGCAGTTATCGAGGATGGCGTTGTTTTCGCCATAGGCCTTGGAAATCTGGTTCAGGCTTTGGGCAATCAGATAGGCGCGGATGCCATATCCAGCCATGAAGGCCAACGCCGTCTCGAAGAAGTCCAAGCGACCCAAGGCTGGGAATTCGTCCAACATCATCAACAGGTGATGCTTACGGCGTTTGGCGGGATCACCCTCTAACCGTTCGGTCAACCGCCGCCCGATCTGGTTGAGCACCAGCCGCACCAGCGGTTTGGTCCGAGAAATGTCCGAAGGTGGGATAACCAGATACAGCGATACCGGCCTTGCCGCATCGACCAGATCGGCAATCCGCCAATCGCAGGCTGAGGTGGTGATCGCAACAGTGGGATCACGATACAGACCGAGGAATGACATGGCCGTCGAAAGCACACCAGAACGCTCATTCTCCGACTTGTTCAGGACTTCACGGGCGGCAGAAGCGACAACCGGATGGACCATCGGATGCTCCGGCGTGCCCAAATGATTGGTCGCCATCATCCGGCGCAAAGTGTGCGCGAAACTGCGTTGTGGATCGGACAGAAAGGTGGCGACACGGGCCAGTGTCTTCTCTTCCTCGGCATAAAGAACATGCAGGATTGCGCCGACCAGTAAGGAATGACTAGTTTTTTCCCAATGGCTGCGTCGTTCCAACGCGCCTTCGGGATCAACCAGAATGTCGGCGATGTTCTGAACATCACGGACTTCATCCGGGCCTTTACGCACTTCCAGCAATGGATTGTACCGGGCCGAGCGCGAGTCTGTCGGATTGAACAGCAGGCAATGCGAGAACTTCGACCGCCATCCTGCCGTCAACTGCCAGTTCTCGCCCTTGATATCGTGGATCACCGCAGAACCGGTCCAGGACAGCAAGGTCGGCACCACCAGCCCGACGCCCTTGCCCGAACGAGTGGGCGCAAAGGCCATCACATGTTCCGGGCCGTCATGGCGGAGATAACGATTGCCGAGTCGCCCAAGGAAGACGCCCGCCGCCCGAAACAATCCCGCCTGTTCGATCTCACGCCCCAAAGCCCAGCGCGAAGAGCCATAGGTGGTAACTGATTTACTCTGCCGAGCCCGCCACAACGAACCGATGACGGCGGCGACAACCACGAGAAACCCGCTGGTCCCAGCCATCATCCCCGCATGATCGAATACATGCGGCGCATAGGCGTCGTAAGAATACCACCACGGAAACAGTTGCCACGGACGATAGACCGGAACCCCAAACACCACCGCCCACGGATTGCCAAGCTGGACCTGATAGCCCAACGACCACGCCGTCCACTGAGTCGAGAACCAGACGCCCGCAATGATGATCGCGAAAACGACCAGAATCTGGCCAATGAGAAGTTTTGTTGGGGTCATTTTCCGTGTTCCTATTGGGGCTAGGCAGGAGCGCACTCAGGCCGAGGAACAAGGATCAGGCAGAACGCCGGAATCTAAAATAACGTTTATTTACTATGGGTTACGCTGAAATACGATGTGACAGTGCAGGGGGAAAACCAGGCATTGGCAAGAGGGTGCGAAGCGTAACAAACCCAAAGCGCGAATTGAAAAGTTTGTTCGCAGAAAGTTTTTTGATAGAATCAAGCGTAAAATACTGTGAAGATCAGTCTGAATTTTGCATTGGTATTTATTTTCAAGGGGATGGCGTGCAAGTGAAGTCGCAGAACAGCTGTCAGGGAGGCAGTACCGGACGTCGGTGGAAAAGCCAATGACCTCCGCACGGCACTTCCTTGCCCTGTTGCAAAGCCATCTTGAAGGCGATGACGAACAGTTTCTGACCATCGCCATGCAGGCCGCCGCCAGCGAAGCCCGCCAAGGACACGGCAAAATGGCCCAGCAGCTCCGCGAGCTGGTGGACGAAACGCGCGCCAAGCACGGCAAAGCCACCACCAAGCGTCCGGCCGGGCCGGTGCCGTTTGTCCAGCCGCGCGGCGACTTGGCTAACCTAGTTGCTGTCCGCTATTCGGATGTTCGGTTGTCCAGCATGGTCCTGTCGTCGGCGCTGGATCAGCGATTGCATCGGGTTTTGGTGGAGCAGCGCCAGCAGCACCGCTTGCGCAGCCATGGGCTACGCCCGCGCCGCAAGCTACTGCTGATTGGCCCGCCCGGTGCTGGAAAGACGATGACGGCTGCCGCCCTTGCTGGCGAGCTGCATATGCCACTGTTCACTATCGTCCTTGACGGACTGATGACCAAGTTCATGGGGGAAACCGCATCGAAGCTGCGCTTGGTGTTCGATGCCATCGCCGAAACGCGCGGGGTGTATTTCTTCGACGAGTTCGACGCCATCGGCGCACGGCGCACCGAGCGTAACGATGTCGGGGAAATCCGCCGCGTCCTCAATTCTTTCCTGCAATTTCTTGAACAGGACGATAGCGACAGCCTGATTATCGCCGCCACCAACCATCCCGAATTGCTCGACCCGGCGCTTCACCGCCGGTTCGATGATGTCATTGAATATTCCTTGCCAGACAGCGAGATCGCACGGCGCATCCTCGAAAACAGGCTCTCAACCTTCAAGACGAAGGGCATTGATTGGACGGCGGCGGTTGCCGCCGGAGCCGGTCTAAGCCATGCCGAACTTGCCCGCGCCGCCGAAGACGCCGCCAAGCACGCCATTCTTGATGACCGCGAGACTGTGACCGATGGGGATTTGACCAGCGCCATCGCCGAGCGCAAGGCCGCCGCAAGCTGCTGAAAGCTCTCATAGATGGCTGACGATAAGACTCGCAACCTGCCCCATATTTTCCTGCCGGGGCAAGGCTCTGTTAAACGCTATACCGCCAGGGGTGGTGGCGGGGGTGAGATCAAACTGCCAGTGCGTGACCGTTTGGCTCACGCCGAACAACTTACCAAGGCACTGACACTCGCGGTTCAGGCTGGCGAACAACTGATGGCCGAGCGCAATCCTGCCATTGCGGGTGGCGAACGTGGCTTCTATCTGGAATTTGAACTGACCCAGACGCAAGCGGCCATCCTCGACAAGCTGGAAAATCGCGTAAAGAAACCTCCAATAGAACTGACCAGCGTGCGCCCGCTGGCTGAGGGCAAAATAGCAGCAACGGTCTTTGTCCCGGAGAAGCACCGCGCTCATTATATGGAGAAGCTTGCTGAATACGGCGACCCGTCACAGGATACGGCCAAGGGAAATCCTGCCAATCAGCCTTTGATTGCCTCAATCGACACCGTCCGGTTGGCTGTTGCCCATTCTCTTTACACCGACCAACCCGACCTGTTCCCCGGCCTTGGTGTCATGACTTGGTGGGAGGCGTGGCTTCGCCTGGGGACACGGGCCACGTTTGATGCCGCCGCACAGCATTTGGAACTGATGGTCCGCGATCATGCCCTGACCTTTCCTGACCGCGAGGTGGTACTGGTCTGTGCAACGGCGGAGATGTTGGGCCGCATCGTTGCCAATACTGACAGCATTGCCGAGCTTCGGCTGTCCCGTGACACGCCTGGCCTCTTCATGGCCATGGACGGGGCCACGCAGCGGCAATGGTCTGATGACCTGGCCGGGCGGATTATTCCGCCGGGAGCAGACGCCCCAGCCGTTTGCTTGCTGGATTCAGGGACAACCTATCGTCATCCACTAATCCGTTGCGGCCTCGATCCCGCCGACCAGCAAGCCTATGATGCGAGCTGGCCGGTTGAAGACAGCAGCCAGCAAGGGCATGGCGGACACGGCACGCAGTTGTCAGGGATTGCCTTGCATGGCGACTTGATGGACCTGTTGCCCGGCAGCGGTCCGGTTTATCTTCGCCATCGGCTTGAATCTGTCAAGATTCTGCCGGATCGCGGGGCGAATGATCCCAACCTTTATGGCGCAATCACCGCCCAGGCCGTTTTTGCGGCAGAGATTGTCGCGCCGCAGCGTCCCCGCGCCGTTTGTCTGGCCATCACAAGCCCCGACAAGCATTGGAACGGTCGGCCATCATCCTGGTCCGCTGCCCTCGACCAGCTTGCCTTTGGCGAAGAAGGCTACTGTCGTTTTATCGCAGTTTCTGCTGGCAATATCACCGAACCAATCAAGCCAGCCGACTATCTTGCCCGGAACGATGCAACCCCCCTGGAGAGTCCCGCCCAGGCGTGGAATGTTCTAACAGTAGGGGCCTATACCGAGAAGAACACCATTGTAGACCCAACATTTACCGGATGGCCGATCTTGGCACCAGTCGGCGATCTGACGCCAACGAGTCGGACTTCAGTTTCCTGGCACAAAGATTGGCCGTTGAAGCCCGACGTAGTGCTGGAAGGTGGCAATCTCGGGGTCGATCCGGCAACAGGAACCGGGGATTTTGTTGACGATCTGGCTTTACTCACCACCTTCCGCCAGCCTGAAAGCCGACCATTCACAATCACCGCTGAGACAAGTGCTGCAACGGCGCTTGCCGCACGCATGGCAGCTCAAATCTTGGCAGATCGGCCCCTGCTTTGGCCGGAGAGCGTGCGCGGGTTGCTGGTCCATTCCGCTGAATGGACCCCGGCCATGCGGGGGCATCTGAATACTCTCAGCAAGAAAACCACCGTTATGCGCCGCTACGGCTTTGGTGTCCCGTCGCTGGGGCGTGCGCTACGCAGCCTCGACAATGACGTGACCATCGTCATTGAAAACACAATCCAGCCATACGCCAAAGAGAAGGGCAAGGTTGGAACTAAAGATCTGGTTTTACACCAGCTTCCATGGCCTCAAGCGGTCCTGGAGAGTTTAGGCGCGGCCGATGTCGAGTTACGAGTCACACTCAGCTATTTCGTCGAGCCCAATCCCGGTGAGCGGGGGCAGACTAAACGCCATGGCTATGCGTCTCATGGTTTGCGCTTCGAGGTAAAACGCAGCCAAGAGACAAACGAAGCATTTCTTCGACGGATCAATGCCGAGGAGGGCGAGCGCCCCAAAGGTTCACCCAATGACACGGGTTGGATGCTTGGCACACAGCTTCGTCATCGGGGCTCCCTGCACAGCGATATCTGGCGCGGATCAGCGGCAGATTTAGCCGCACGCGGAGCCATCGTGGTCTATCCGGTCGGTGGATGGTGGCGGGAAAACCTCTCGCATAATCGCTGGGAGACGAAGGTCCGCTACAGCTTGATCGTGTCGTTGCGCACCGCCGAGGCAGTCAATCTCTACAACGCCATTCAGACTGCGATTAAGCCTGAAATCGCAATAGAGATTTGAAACAGGCTCTTCAGCTTCGAAATGTAAGGCGTCACTCCACTCCAATCCCCCTCTGCCGTCCCACCGTCCACGAAACCCCATCACCGCGCATGATGCCCGACACCTGTTTGCCTAGCTGCCGTTCCAGCACCGGACGCCACGGAACCAGAGTAAACTCGCGGGATTTTTCAATGACGGCAAACCGCCCGCTCGCCAGATCGACATGCTGGCGGTAGATGCCCTCGACCCTACCGCCGTTGCCGGTTTCGACATAGCCAAGCCCCAGTTCCTGCGAAAGCTGACCTGCCACGCGGGTCAGTTCGCGCCGCCGCAGGGTATCCAGCATGTTGGCACGGAAGACTAGCAGCCCCTCCTCCTCACGGGCCAGCCCTTCGGTGATCAGCCATTGCCGCCGCTGCCGTTGCGCTTCCCTCGCGTCCCGGCCAAAGCCTGAATCCCGCAACGGCTCAGGATTGGCGGCGACCAGTTCCCTGTCCAGCCAAGTCACGCCGTCGGCTGCAATCTGCCGGTCAAGCGGCAACGATGACAGAGTTTGCACCAACACTGGCGCGTCCTTGGCCTGACGCTGTTCAAAGGCGGTTACCCGCTCCAGATGTTCCGGCGCGATGATCCAGGTGCCATCGGCCTCGCGCTCGACGCCGCCGGTCAGTTTGCGCATCGCCTCCAAACGGCGGACATGGGTCTCGGCGAAGGTCTGGCTCGCGGACGGGTCATGACGCAGGTGGATGTCGATGCTGTAGCGCCCGCCATTTTCAGCAGCGATGTCAGCGATAGTGCGGTCCACCGGACGCGGTTCGGCGCGCTTCGGTTCGATACGGACAATGCCGCCTTCCGGGATTGGATCGGTAGCCTCGCCCTTGCCGATCTCGACATAATGGCTGCGACCATCGACGCCATCGACGATCAGGTAGTGCCGGTCGTTGATCTCGTCGGACAGGCCACGGGCAACAACTCGTCCGACCACGGGCCGTGTCGCCGGATCGGTGGGGTCGTCGATGACATAATCGGCGGCTGTTCGTACCACGCCGTTGTCGGTCATCTCCCGGTGCATGGTTTTGAGGATGTCGCCGCGTTCGCCCATGCGCCGCAAGGTGTCCTCCATTCCGTCGGCCAATTGCCAACGCCCCGGCTCGATTTCTTCGGCCAACCCCAAGGCTTTCAATTTCTGCAAGCGCCCGGCGCGTAAAGACTGTTGTAGGGAGTCCCGGTCAACGGCGGCGACCAGACCATCACCCGCCCGGTCACGCAATAGACGGCGATCAAGACTGGTCAGCCGTTCCTGATCGACTTCGCGCCGCAGCCGGTTTTCGATCTCCAGATCGGAACGGGGGCCAAGGTCGAGGGACACCAGTTCCACCGCCCGCTCCCGCAGGCCTTGGGTGATATACTCGCGGGCAATGATCAAATCTTTGCCGTGGTCGTCCTTGCCACGCACGATGATGTGGGCATGAGGATGGCCGGTGTTGTAGTGATCAACAGCTACCCATTCGAGCTTGGTGCCCAAATCCTGTTCCATCTGCGCCATCAGGCGGCGGGTCAGTGGCTTCAGGTCTTCGTACTCCTCGCCATCCTCGGGGG
>CAIYCT010000390.1 GCA_903924765.1 uncultured Rhodospirillaceae bacterium
GGGGGCCATCAAACGCTTCCTGGCCGAGCACAACCAAAGTCCGAAACCCTTTACCTGGACCAAAGACCCCGACAAAATCATTGCCGCCGTCAGGCGCGGGCACCAAGCGTTAGATTCGATCCACTAGGCATTTGAACTCCTTCATGGACAGGAAATAGTCCTTGAAGACCTTGTGATCCAGATGCAGGATGAAATGCGTGTAATCGCCCTGCGGCTGAAAGTTTATTTCGCCAATAACGATATCTTGGCCGTCGCGGGTTTGAACGCTGACATGCTTGACGCCATTCAAGGACCAAGCGTGGGCCGCATGGGGCGCAATCAATGCCAAAAAGACGAAGACTGCGGCGGCAAAACGTCTGCGATTAGACAGCGGCACAGTCATCTTCCTTTGGTCAAAGAGGTTCAATATGATTGAAGCGACCCAGGTCCATGGCGCGGCGTCCATCGGCTTGGTCGCTGAACATGTCGGCGAAACGGGACTTGCACGCCACCTCCCACCACGCATAGGCTCGGCGGGCGTGAACTTTCTGGCCGAAGCCTTCGTGGTGTCCGGTGAACAATACCAGGATTTCGCTCAGACTGGCGGCCAAGCTCTCCGGCGTCTGTCCTTGCAACGGGCTTTGGTCATCAATAATGTGCGCCACCGTCCAAGACAGGGCGAATAACGGCGAGACTGATCGGATCAAAGGCAAGGTGTAAAAGCGTCTGAATTTTTCACCGCTACCGGTAATTTCGTCGCGGACCAAGGTCACCGTCGCTGACGCCTCCAGAATCTCGTCGGCGCGCTGGTTGGCGACTCGCAGCATCAAGGCGGGCAGGCCGTCAAACAGACCGATCACCGCCTTGTCGCTGAACATCACTCCGGCGTTTGGACGGGTGAAACGCGCATAGGCTAGGCTTGCGACCAAGGCCAAAAACATCATCCCCATCAAAGCCTCGACCGCCACCAGCATATTGGCTGTAAGACCGTTGGGCACCATGCGGCCATAGCCGATGGTCGCCAGGGTCTGGACGCTGAAAAAGAAACTGTCGACGAACGATCCGGGCCGGGCATTTTCAATGCAATTGCCGCAGCTTGCATAAAGCAAAGCGAAGACGACATTGATCACCACGTAACACGCGATGACAACCACCAAGAAGCGCCGCCACCCCATGGTCAACAACGAGTGGCCAAGATCGTCGGACCAAGCGCGTTTGTCGCCGCCCAAACGCACAATGCCGCTGGACCCATCGGCATTGAGCATCCGGCGGCGTTGGGACGGTTCGGTCATTTCATCACCGGCGCAGTTCTAGGTTATACTTGGCGTTGATTTCTTTTTGCAGCGTATTGGCGTGACGCAGGGCTTCCAGGAACCCTTTGCGGTCGATGTTGTTGAGCGCGAAGGGATTTATGCGGTTGCTGAGTGTCTCGCCATGGGCGATTTGGGCATTGTGATGCCGCAGGCGGATTTTCTGAATCATGTCAAACGATGCGATCAAATTCGCGGCGTCATCGGGGACCAGCAGCTTGCGTTCCTCGGCGGCGCGGATGCGTTCGACGGTGGACGAGCTGTGACACCCAGCCGCCAGTCCCAAGATGCGGGCGCCGTCCACCAACAGGGCTAAGCCGCTGAGTTTGAAATCAAGACAGGAATCCGACTTGTCGATGGTGAAGTCGCGGAACAAACCGATGGGCGGCTTGCGTTGCAAGGCGTTGGCGGTCATCAGATGGAAGAAGCGGCGATTGTGTTGAACCGCTTTCAACATCCAGTCGATCAGGTCGTCGCATAAGGGACGATTACCGCACAGTGGGCGCAGGTCGAAATAGATGGTGGCGTTGAGCAACGCCATGGGGGTGGGCTCGTTGATCCAATCGGCGAAGCGTTGCCGCCATTCCGTCGCCGTCAGGCAGCATTCGGGGTTGCTGGCCATGATGTTGCCCGAACACAAAGGAAAGCCGCACTTGTCCAAGATCTCGTTGACCTCGCGGGCGAAGGTCAGCATGGATTGGCGGGTGTCTTCCAGTTTGACGGGATCGTCGCAGATGAAGATCAAGCCGTTATCCTGATCGGTGTGCAGGGTCTGTTCGTGCCGCCCTTCGCTGCCCAAGGCCAGCCAGCAGAATGTGTCCATGGGAATATGAAAGCGGGCCGCCGACAATTCGACGATGCGCTCGACCAGATGGTCGTTGAGGGTGGAAATCAGCCGGGTCAGATGCTCGGCCTCGACGCCTTCGGTGATCAAACCCACGGCCAGATCGCGGATTTTCTCCGATGCGCGGATCAACTCGCCTTCCGACTGGGCGTGAACGATCAGATTGTGTAAGTCGGAACTGTCCTGCAAGGCGTACAGCAAATCGCTGTCCGATATCACGCCGACGAAATGCTTGTTGTCGTCCAACAGCACGATACGGCTGACGCCTTTGCGATGCATCTCGACGATGGCGTTGAAGCCACGGTCGAACGCCGACAAAGTGACCAGGGCCGGAGTCATCACCTCGCACACCGGGGTGGTGAACGGAATCTTGGGAACCAGCACACGGCTGACCAGATCGCTGCGGGTGAAAATGCCGATGGGAGAGCCATCCTCGACGATCACCACCTCGCGCGCCTTGGAGCGGTGCAACTCCTGAACGACCTCTTCAATGGTCGCCATGGGCGGCAATCGCGCCGCTTGACGGTTGGGTAACAAGCGGGCCAAATCGAAATTCAAGGCCTTGCGGGCACCCGCGCCATCGACGCTGCTGACGCCGCGCTGTTGATAGATGACGCTGCGACGGACGCAAAAGTCGTCGAACTCATGACAAGACGACCGCAAATGAGCGATGCTCTCGGCGGGAATATCCAGCAGGCTGACATCGCCATTGGCGACATAGTCGCAGCCGGCCGACTGGTTGTTGCGGGATTGGAGTGCTTCCAAGGGAAAGGCCTCGTGAGGAACAAGGGTAACGGCGACGCCGCTGTCGGTGCGGACATCAACCGATCCTTCCAGCACGATGAACAAATCCTGTGACGGGGCCGAATTGGCCAAGATTATCGAGCCGGTGTCGAAATGCTTGATGCTGATGGACCCCTTAATGGTCTCCAGCGTCTCGACCGGAACCAGGTCGAACGGCGAATGAGTCTTAAGGGTGTCGAGCAGGGGCGCGCTTGTTGATGTCATTTGCAGCGATTCCGTACCATTGATCAAAGCGGCATGCCGTGCGACTTTGGTGAGGATATCCCCATATTCCGGGTGTGTTTATAGCAAGCTTCCGGCAAGCTTGGCAAACAGGCTTCTGTTCAGCAGCGCTTCGTCCCAGCATTGGCCGAACGCCTTGGCCCAATTGACGGCGTCAGCCTCGGCCCGATGGGGCTTGTCGGATCCGTGCAAGGTGTTGAACGCGCCCTTACAATAACCCCGGAAGGCGGATTTGTTGACATCCCAGCGCTTGGCGATGCGTTCGAGCTGGACGATTTTGAACCGCCGCTTCATTCCTGCCACCCCATAGACCTGATCGATCCAATTGCTGTCGAAGATGCGGGCGTCGGAATGCACAACCAGTCCCGCCAACTCGTCGTTGAGCCAGATGGCCACTTGATTGGCGGGGTACCCAGAATGCAACAGCATGGTGCGGCTGATGCCGGTCATTTTCTCGGCGGCGGGGTCCCATTTCAAGTAATCGTCCAGCCATTCCTCGACGCAAACCAAACGGCTGTCGCTGCGGATGAACAAGGTATCGGTGTCGGGGACAGGGTCGATCTTGGTGGTGTGCCCGGTCGGGGGAAGACCTTGCCAAACCTGGGCAAAGCCCACTTCGGTGCAATAGCCGTTGAGAGACGTAGCTTCGCAATCGACGAAGGTAGCCAGAATCCGTGCCCCATTCTGGGCGTTGATGTGATTAAGCAAGTCCCGCTCCCTTTTTTGGCCCGCTCTTGATCGACGTTGCACATTTATTTTCTATTCAAGATAGTCGATGACGATGACTTAGAGTCCGTCCGCGAAGTTATCTAGGAATTTCTGTGCCTTGCGATTCTGCGCAGCATGAGGCGGATCAGTGCCAAGCGTAAAAATGCCAGAGCCATCCTGGATAGGTTCTCGAAGTCTTTGGCGAGGCGGCGACA
>CAIYCT010000391.1 GCA_903924765.1 uncultured Rhodospirillaceae bacterium
CCAAGGTGGTGGGGTTGACCATGGTGGCAAACGCAGAACCAATACCGCCCGTGCGTTCCGCCAGCACCATCGACGAGCCGATGAGTCGGGAATAGTTCCCCATCAACGCCTCGTGGGCCATCACCATCTTCTCACGGAAGATACCAGCCTGATGCTCACCGGCGACGGCGACCGCATTGATCGGTGCGACGGTCTCGGCAAGCCTCGCCCGCAAAGCTGACACCGTGCTTTGAGCCTTGGCCGCCGCTTCTGCCGCTTGCGTCAGACCCGCCTTCAGGTCATCGCCCGCACCTGTTCCAGCCTCACGCATTGCCTGTGCTGTTCGGCGCAGTTCCGCCGTCGTCGCCGACAGATCCGCCTTGGCAACGGCAAGCTGGGCCGTCAGTTGGGTGGTGTCGGCACTGATGCTAACGGCGATGTTGGAGGACATGGATTACGCTCTTCCAATCGAAGTGCACCACATGCACTTTTAGCTTTACGTGGTGCATGGCATGCACTATTATTTTCGTTGCCAGAGGGGACAGTGATGCCGACATTCAAATTGCTCAGTAATGCCCGCATCGAAGTTCGCGCCAACGAGCACGTTCCGCCGCATTTCCATCTGGTCGGGCCGGAGAGCAATGCACTGATCGACATCCGTAGCCTTAAGATGCTTCAGGGGGATGCTGCCCGTAAGGATTACCGTGAGGCCGTCGAGTGGGCGGCCGAGCACATTCAGGACCTTCTTGCCGAATGGAGTCGCCTCAATGAACGAGACTGAAAACCGGATTTCCGTAGGAACGCCTCTTCCCACCGTTTCTACTATTGAACCGATGGGTGAACTCTCCCTGCGCGTCACCTGGGGCGATGGACACACCGACATCGTGGATCTGTCGTCCCTCATCCAGACCTTCAAGGTCTTCCTACCCTTACGACAGAACCGACTGCTGTTTACCCAAGTTTCTGTCGGTTATCTCGGGGCCTCGGTCACCTGGGGTGGCGACATGGATATCGGTGCCGACACGCTGAAGCGCCTGGCGGAACTCCAGCGCCCCATGCCGCCCACTGCCTTCAAAGGCTTTATGGAACGCCACCGCATGACACTGGACAGCGCTTCTGCCGCTCTGGGTATCAGTCGCAGACAGGTGGCCTATTTTTCAACGGGTGAGAAGCCGATCCCCCGTACCGTGGCTCTGGCCTGCCGAGGTTACGATGCGGCGGTAGAACATTGACAATCATCCCTTGTACCCGCCTTGCCATTTCAGCAGCAGATGAGCGGGCGGATTGTGTGACCAGTATTTAAGGAGATCGAGATAGGCGGGAAACGGCAGCGCATCGATCTCGGTCGGCGTAAAACCGCATCCCGTCATCAGGCTGCCATACACATTGATCCAATCGAGATCTAAGCCGGTTCTCCCGCCACCGGCATCACTTCCCCCGGTTCAACAGCTTTCAGTTCAACGCCCATCAGCCGTGCCACCACCTCGACCGCTTGGCGGATTTCCAAGAAGGTGACACCGGGGATTGAATCCACCTGATCGGGCGTGATCGTGGCATTGGCTGCCTGAAGGCTAAGCAGGATCAGGGTGATCTGTGCCCCCATTGCTTCGGGCGTATCGACGCCGATGCGCATGAATGCCGGACCGGCGCGGCGCATTTGTCCCAGCGTCAGCGGTGCCACCGGATAGGTCTGGCCACCAAGGATGATAATTTCAGGCATTAGGGGCCTCCGTTGGAGTTTGGGTCTTGGTCGGATCTGGCTGGGCGTCGGCACCCAATGCGTCGGCTTCCGACCGCAGCATGGTTGCGATCTCGGCATCAATAAGGCCCCGGGCGCGGGCCATGAGGACGATTTCGATGAGATGAGCGCGTTCGTTATCGGTCATGATTTCCTCCATTAAATCTGATCACTGGACCAATCGAAGAAGCGCCCCAAACTGTCGGCAAAGGCCGAGAACTCGAAGTTCGGAACGGTGAAATCCTCGTTCTTGAAGTCCCAGGACATCTTGGTCGGAATGGCCGAATAGAGCGTCAGGGCCAGTTTATTGCCGCCA
>CAIYCT010000392.1 GCA_903924765.1 uncultured Rhodospirillaceae bacterium
AGACGAATTTGCAACACTTCACCTAGCGCCATCCGCTCGATATAGAGTTTTGTGCGCACAAAGGTCATAGGGCAGACCTCAGATGTTATGTCTAGAAAGTAGTTTTTTGTCTTTTGCATTTGATTTTTTTGCATTACCTTGTTTGAAAGCCTGTTGATTTAGTTCTTTGAAAGAACTATATAGCTGCCATATTCGAAAAAGGAGCTAGATTTAGATGTCCGAACATTCCCATTCCGGTGATTTGCTGGCCTTGACCACCGAAATCGTTTCGGCCCATGTCGCCAACAATACCGTGGCTTTGGGTGATTTGCCTCAGCTGATCAACGAGGTGTATCGCACATTGACGTCGCTGGGCACTGTTCCCGTCCAGCAAGAACGTCCCCAGCCTGCCGTTCCGGTGAAGAAGTCGGTGACGCCCGAATTCATCATCTGCTTGGAAGACGGCAAGAAGCTGAAGATGCTGAAGCGCCATTTGAAGACCGCCTATGACATGACTCCCGAGGAATACCGCGAGCGTTGGGCTCTGCCGCCGGATTATCCGATGGTTGCCCCAAATTATGCCTTGCATCGGTCGTCTTTGGCGAAGAAAATCGGCTTGGGAACGAAACCCCGCAAGAAGCCGACGACTCCTTCACGGACTGCTAGGGGTTAGTTTAAGGACTTGATGGCGGGGCTTGATTCAAGCCCCCTATCATCAACCGAGGTGGGTTCGCATGGTCTCGCGCCTTGAACAGCGGTGCGTCGAGAAAGGTATGAAAATGACCGAGCAGCGCCGCGTTATCGCGCGGGTGCTGTCCGATTCCGTTGATCATCCCGATGTTGAAGAGGTTCATCGACGTTCGGTGGACATTGATCCTCATATTTCCATCGCCACCGTCTACCGCACTGTCAGCCTGTTCGAAGAGGCAAGCATTATCGAACGCCATGATTTTGGCGACGGTCGCGCTCGCTATGAAGAGGCGGTAGAACTCCATCACGATCATCTGATCGATATGCAGTCAGGTCGGGTCATCGAATTTACCAGCCCGGAAATCGAGGAATTGCAAAAGGCTATCGCCAAGCGACATGGATTCGCGTTGGTTGGGCACCGCTTGGAACTGTACGGCGTGCCGCTGAATTCCCGAAAAGAATAGACTCGTCGGCTAAAAACAGGCTTTAACGTACTGTCTAAACGGTTTGCGGGGGATTATGTCTGCGGAAGAAGCAGAAGGGTTCGCATCCAGGCTGGAAGTTCGGCTGGCGGAAAGCGACGAGGAAATACTGGCGGCTCAAAATTTGCGCTTCCAAGTCTTCTATGAGGAAATGGGAGCCAAGCCATCCGACGAAATGGCGATTAAGCACAGGGATTTCGACGATTTCGACTCTGTGTGCGACCATTTGCTGGTGTTGGACCCGGCTTTGGGTGCTGGCGGCAAGGCGGTGGTGGGGACCTATCGGCTGATGTGCCGCGCTGTGGGCGAACGCTTCGGTCGGTTTTACACCGCCAGCGAATACGACATTTCCAAGGTTGTCGCTGCCGGCGGCAATTTTATGGAACTGGGTCGATCCTGCGTGGATGCCCGCTATCGGTCGCGATCGACCATGAATCTGTTGTGGTCGGGAATTGCCACCTATGTGCGCGAACGCAATGTGGATCTAATGTTCGGCTGTGCCTCGATGCCCGGCGTCGATCCGGATTTGTTGGCCGTTCACCTCAGTTACTTGTATCATTGGCACCTAGCCCCAGACACGTTGCGTCCGGTTGCATTGCCCAATCTGTACGTGTCCATGAACCGGGTGGCCAAGGACACCATCGATCCCAAACGGGCTTTGGCCCAGCTCCCCCCTTTGGTGAAGGGCTATTTGCGTTTGGGCGGCTTCGTCGGCGATGGCGCGGTTATCGATCATCAATTCAACAC
>CAIYCT010000393.1 GCA_903924765.1 uncultured Rhodospirillaceae bacterium
TGGACGGACGGGTCAAGACCTTGCACCCCAAGATTCACGGCGGTCTTCTGGGCATAAGGGGCAACGCGCACCATGAAGCGTCCATGGCCCAGCACCAAATTCAGCCCATCGACCTGCTGGTGGTCAATCTCTATCCGTTCGAGGCCACGGTGGCCAAGGGAGCCGATTACGAAACCTGTGTCGAGAACATCGATATCGGCGGTCCGGCGCTGATCCGAGGCGCGGCCAAAAATCATCATGGCGTGACCGTGCTGGTGGATGTGGACGATTACCAGACGGTCATGGATGAAATGACCGCCCATGATGGCGCGACCTCGTTGGATTTGCGCAAAAAGCTGGCGGCGACCGCTTATGCCCGCACCGGGGCCTATGACGCGGCCATCTCGACATGGTTCGCGGGGCAAGTGGGCGAGACCTTTCCTCGCCGCATCGTGGTGGCGGGCGAAGTGCGCCAATCCTTGCGTTATGGCGAGAACCCCCATCAACAGGCGGCGTTCTACGTCACTGGACAAAAACGTCCTGGTATCGCCACCGCCCAGCAGCTCCAGGGCAAGGAGCTGTCCTACAACAACCTCAACGACACCGATGCCGCCTTTGAATTGGTGGCCGAGTTCGACCGTCCGGCGGTGGCCATCATCAAGCACGCCAATCCGTGCGGCGTGGCCGAGGGCGACACCATTCTGGACGCTTACGCCCAAGCCTTGAAAACCGATTCCGTGTCGGCGTTCGGCGGCATCGTCGCCATCAACCGCCCGTTAGACGGGGCCACCGCCGCTGAAATCGCCAAATTGTTCACCGAGGTTGTCATCGCGCCGTCCGCCGATCCAGCGGCCATCGACGCCTTTGCCGCCAAAAAGAACTTACGTCTGCTGGTCACCGGATCGGTGCCCAATCCGTCCGACGACGGCATGATGTTGCGGGCAGTAGCCGGCGGATATCTGTTGCAAACCAAGGATAACGGCCGGATCTTGCAAAGCGATCTGCGCGTTGTCAGCAAGCGTCAGCCGACAGTGCAGGAACTGGCCGACATGATTTTCGCCTTCCGGGTGGCCAAGCATGTCAAATCCAACGCCATTGTCTATGCCAAAAACGGCGCGACTGTCGGCATTGGCGCCGGACAGATGAGCCGGGTGGATTCGTCGCGCATCGCCGCGTGGAAATCGAAAGAGGCGGCCGGGGATGGACAGCCTGAAACCATCGGTTCGGTGGTGGCGTCCGACGCGTTCTTCCCCTTTGCCGATGGTTTGCTGGCCGCCGCCGATGCGGGCGCGACCGCCGTCATTCAGCCAGGCGGGTCCATGCGCGACGGTGAAGTCATCGCCGCCGCCGACGAAAAAGGCTTGGCCATGGTATTCACCGGCATGCGGCATTTCCGACATTGATACGCACTCTGGACCTTTTCTATGGGGATGATAAATTAATAAAACACAGATAGCTGGTCGGATAAGATATAAGATACACCGATTCGGCATATGATCTTACAAGCGCGCGGATGGAAAAGACTTTAGCGATCCAAACAGATGTCTCCAACTCGGACGTGTTCCGGGAATTCATCAATGCTGCCGAAATTGGCGTTGTTTTCGTCGATGCGACCAAGCGGATCGTTGTCTGGAATGAGTGGATGGCGTTGCGTTCGGGCATCCCCTCCGACTGGGTGCTGGGTCGGACCATCTCCGAAGTGTTCCCCGATCTGGAAAATTCGCGCATTGACGGCGCCATCGATGAAACCATCGTCGATGGGCGCACTATCGTTCTGTCGTCATCGCTGCATAAATCCCTGTTCCCGTTGCTGCATGAAGGCCGCATTCCTGGCCGTGGCGAACCCATGCAGCAAATCGTGGCGTTCAAGCCGCTGGTCGGGTGCTGCGGACAAGAGCGGTGCTGCCTGATCCAGATTTTCGATGTCACCACCATGTCCCACCGCGAGACGTTGTTGCGTCAGCAGGCTCGCACCATGGAGGCTTTGGCCGAGAATTATCGGTTGGCGGAATTGCAAAACCGCGCCATCGTCAACAATACCGCCGACGCTATCATTACCTTCAGTAATGACGGCATTATCGGCACCTTCAACGCCGCCGCCGAATCCATCTTTGGTTACGAGACGTTCGAGGTTCTGGGTCTTAGCATCTTCAAACTGATTCCCGACATCAATCTGTCCGGCGTGCTGGAATTCTCGGCCCGGCAAGAGGTTGTCGCCCGGCATAAAAACAATCGGATGTTCTCGCTGGAATTGTCCCTGTCTTCGATGGAACTGGGCGGCAAAACGGTGATGATCGCCATCGGTCACGACATCACCCAGCGCAAGCAGGTGGAAATCGCCATCCGCAATCAGATGGAATGGCTGCACACCCTGGTCAACGCCTTGCCCGATTCGGTGTGTTTTAAGGATGAACATGGACGCTGGCTGGTGGCCAATTCCCATTATCTGTCCTCGACCGGATTGCTTGATGTGGCCTATCGCGGTCTGACCAATGCCGAATTGATGGAGCGCGCAGCCTTCAAAAGCGCCGGACCTGGGGCGTTCGAACCGCTGGACCCGCCGTTTCCCGCCGACGCTACAGTGTGTTACGAAAAGGAAATCCAAGAATCCGACGGCGTCAAAACCATTTACGACGTCACCACCATTCCGCTGTTCTACGAAGACGGCAATAATCGCGGCAAGGTGATCATCGGCAGGGACATCACCGAGCGCAAGCTGGCGGCACAGCGGATCAGCCATTTGGCTCATCACGATTCCCTGACCGGCCTGCCCAACCGCGAATTGTTCCAAGAACGATTGCGCCAAGCCTTGGCGCTCAGCAAGCGCAGCAAGGATCGCACGGCCTTGATGTTCTTGGATTTGGATAAATTCAAGGATGTCAACGACACGCTGGGGCATCATATCGGCGACCTTTTGCTGAAAGCTGTGGCCAAACGCTTGTCGCGCTGCATCCGCGAAACCGACATGGTGGCTCGGTTGGGCGGCGACGAATTCGCTGTTATCTTGACCCATCTGAACGATCCATCCGATGCCACCAAGGTGGCGGAAGCGATCATCGCCTCGATCTCTGACCCGTTCGGTCTCGAGGAACATGAGGTGCTGACCTCGACCTCCATCGGCATCACCATTTCGCCCGACGATTCCACCAACCCCGAGCAATTGCTGAAAAACTCCGACATGGCCATGTTCCGCTCCAAGGCCGAGGGGCGAAACAATTATCATTTTTACGTGGCCGAGATGGATGCGGAAATCCAGGCCCGCAAGCTGATCGAGCAGGATCTGCGCTTGGCCATCGGCACCAATCAATTGCGTCTGCATTACCAACCGTTGATCGAGGTCTCCACTGGCGCGGTGGTCGGCTGCGAGGCTTTGATCCGTTGGCAGCACCCCCAGCGCGGTTGGGTCAGCCCGGCCGAGTTCATTCCGGTGGCTGAGCGTAGCGATTTGATTCAAACCATCGGGCGCTGGGTGCTGCACCGCGCCTGCCAGCAAGGGCAGATCTGGGCGCGCGAAGATTTGCCGCCCTTGAAGATCGCCGTCAACCTGTCGCCCGCCCAGTTCAAGCAGCGGGGGTTGGTTGAGATCATTTCCACCATCTTGGATCAAACCGGCATGCCGCCGTCACAATTGCAGTTGGAGATCACCGAAGGCATCGCCATGCAGAACGTGGATCAGACCCTGGAAATCCTACGGCAGATCCGCGCCATGGGCGTGGTCATCTCCATCGACGATTTCGGCACCGGCTATTCGTCGCTCAATTACTTGAAGCGGTTCCCAGTGGACAAGCTGAAGATCGACCGCAGCTTCGTGGTCGATATCGGCAAGCATCCGGACAATGAAGCGGTGGTGAAGGCCATTGTCGATCTGGGCCATTCCTTGGGCACGCGGGTCAATGTGGAAGGGGTGGAAACACCCGACCAATTAGAATTCCTTACCAAGATCGGCGTGGATGAAGCCCAAGGTTTCTTGTTCAGCGCCGCCTTGCCGCCCGAGGAATTCTCCGATCTTGTCCGTCGTTCGTTGTCCTAACCGGTGAGTGCTCCTCCGGTTCTTGCGGTCGGGTTGCGCCAAGCCGTCCATGTGGATACGGACGGCGCCGTTCATACCCTGACTCTGTCCAAAGCGGCCAAGCTGGCGCGCGAATCGCCCGTTATCCTGTGCCATGCGCCCTCGGTCCTGGCCCGATTGAAGGTCGAGCCGCCAATACCCGCGCTGGATATCCTGGAATTGTTCGCCTTTGCGCGGCCCGCTCGGTTTTGCTTGCCCACCACGCGCGGTCTGGCCGACGCTCTGGGCATGGCGGCGCCCCGCACCTTGGAGGACGAGGCAGCTGTGCTCGCTAAGGCGGTTCCTACTTTGCTGGACGATTTGGCCGACGAAATCCTGGCTCTGCCCCACGCCCAAGCCATGCGTTTGCGGGGCTTGGCGGGCATTCTGGATCAGGCGGGGTGGCCGTGGGGGGCCTTGGCGGTCAAGGCCTTGGGCAGCGACGGCGATGCCTCGCGTCGGGATCTGGGTTTTCAAACCTGGGAATTTCTGCCCGAATGGTTCGAGCACGCCCCCGAGCCGTCGCCCGGCAGCATTCCGGTCAGCGCCCAGGACGCGCGTGCGCAATTGGACATTTTGCTTGGGCCGAATGCCGAACAGCGCCCGACTCAGGCTGATTACGCCTCGGCTGTGTCCGAAGCCTTTCAGCCCCGTCAGGCCGAGGACGAGCCCCGCTTGGTGCTGGCCGAGGCGGGCACCGGCACCGGCAAGACCTTGGGCTATATTGCTCCGGCCAGCGTGTGGGCCAAGCGCAACGGCGCGCCGGTATGGATCTCCACTTATACCCGCAATCTGCAACGGCAATTGGATGGCGAGCTGGACCGGCTCTATCCCGATCCCCGCGACAAGGCTCGCGCCGTGGTGGTCCGTAAAGGCCGCGAGAATTATCTGTGCCTCCTGAATTTGGAGGAGCGCATCAATCAGCGCCGAGCGGCGGATTATCCGGCGCTGGGCATTATGGCCCGCTGGGTGTCGGCCACCCGCGACGGCGATATGGTGGGCGGCGATTTTCCCGCCTGGATCGGCGATTTGATGGGCCGCGCCCGGACTCTTGGGCTAGCCGATCAACGGGGAGAATGCATCTATTCCGCTTGTGCCCATTACAAAAAATGTTTTATAGAGCGCGCCGTGCGCAAAGCCCGCCAAGCCGAGATCGTCGTCGCCAACCACGCCTTGGTGCTGGTGCAGTCGGCCTTGGGCGGTATCGATGATGGCACCGTGCCCGCCCGGTTGGTATTCGACGAGGGGCATCATCTGTTCGACGCCGCCGACAGCGCCTTTTCCGCCCATCTCACTGGCCTGGAAGCCGCCGAGGTCCGTCGCTGGATTCTGGGGGCCGATAGCGATGCGGGAGCCAAGAAAGGGCGCAGTCGGTCGCGGGGCTTGAAGCGTCGGGTGGAAGATTTGATCTCGGCCGAGGATCCGGCCGGGCACGCCTTGTCCGACATTCTGTCCGCCGCCCATGCCTTGCCCGCCTTGGGTTGGAGCCAGCGCTTGAAGGACGGAACGCCTCACGGCGCGACCGAAGAACTCTTGGCGCTGATCCATGCTCAGGTTCTGGCCCGCGCTGCTCACGGTTCGTTGGGATACGATCTGGAAGCTGACTGTCATCCTTTGATCGACGGCATCGTCGAGGCGGCGCTGACCCTGGACCGCCATCTGGCCAAGATGGCCGGTCCCATCCGCACCTTGGATAAGGGCCTGGCCCAGATTTTGGACGATCAAGCGGCGCAGTTGGACTCCAACACCAAGGCTCGCATCGAAGGCATCCGCAAATCTCTGGAGCGGCGGGTGCGATTGCCGGTGGAAGGCTGGCGGCGGATGCTGGAACATCTGACCCAGGGCGTGGTGGATGAAACTTTCATCGATTGGTTCGGCGTCCAGCGATTCCAGGGCAACGACGTGGACGTGGGCATGCATCGCCACTGGTTGGACCCCACCCGGCCCTTGGCGCAAGCGGTGATGAAATCCGCCCATGGCGTGGTGGTGACCTCGGCCACGCTGCGCGACGGTTCGGGCGACACCGAGCTGGATTGGCAGGCAGCGGAACGGCTCACCGGCGCTGCGCATTTGACCCGTCCGGCGTTGCGGGCAGTGATGCCGTCGCCGTTCGATTATGCCAGCCGCACGCGGGTGCTGGTGATCACCGACGTGCGCAAGGACGATCTGGATCAAGTGGCGGCCGCCTACCGCGAATTGTTTCTGGCCGCCAAGGGCGGCGGGTTGGGATTGTTTACCGCCATCTCGCGACTACGGGCGGTGCGCGACAAGATCGCACTGCCATTGGACGATGCTGGTGTTTTACTGCTGTCCCAGCATGTGGACCGCCTGGATACCGCCACCTTGGTGGACATCTTCCGCGCCGAGGAAAATTCCTGCCTGTTGGGCACCGACGCGGTCCGGGACGGCGTCGATGTTCCGGGGCGGTCCTTGCGTCTGATTGTGTTCGACCGGGTGCCGTGGCCGCGTCCCGACATCCTGCACAAAACCCGACGCAAGCATTTCGGGGGCAAGGCCTATGACGACATGATCGCCCGTCTGCGTTTGAAACAGGCCTATGGCCGCCTGATCCGCCGGGCCGATGATCGCGGCATCTTCGTGCTGTTGGACCCCATGATGCCATCGCGTCTGTCGGGCGCGTTCCCTGACGGCGTCCAAGTCGAGCGAGTCGGACTGGCCGAGGCGGTCAGCATCACTCTCGGTTTCTTTGAATAAATTTCCGTTGTTCGCCAAACCTTTGACGTTATAGTCGCGCCATGTGTGGATTCGCCGGGTTCGTCCGTCTCAACCAAGATCAAGCAGGTTTATCCGCCGTGGCCGCCGCCATGGCCGAGCCCATTATTCATCGCGGTCCCGACGATGGCGGCTTTTGGGTCGATGCCGTCCATGGCGCAGGATTGACGTTTCGCCGTTTGGCCATCGTCGATCTATCCCAGGCCGGGCATCAGCCCATGCTGTCGCACGATCAAACGAAGGTCATCGCTTTCAACGGCGAGATCTACAACGCGCCCGAATTGCGCGCCCAATTGGGCGATGTGGCGTGGCGCGGCCATTCCGACACCGAGATTCTGCTGGAAGCCATCGGGCGCTGGGGACTCAAGGCGACCTTGACCAAGGCCGAGGGTATGTTCGCCTTCGCCCTATGGGACAAAGCCAGCGGCAGTTTAACCCTGGCCCGAGATCGGTTTGGCGAGAAGCCGCTCTACTGGGGCTGGTTCGGCGACGGGTTCGCCTTCGCATCCGAATTGAAAGCGCTGCGCCGTCATCCTCTGTTCGACCGCACGCTCGACCGCACCGCCATCGGGCAATATCTGCGTTGGAACTGGTTTCCCGCCGATGCGACACCGTTCGCCGCCATCCGCGCCTTGATGCCAGGCCATGTGCTGGAGCTGTCGGCCACGGGCCGCGAGCGCGTCTGGGTTTATTGGGATGCCCGCGCGACGGCCACCCAAGTGGATCCATTTGACGGCAGCTTTGAAGAGGCGGTGGAAGCGGTGGATGCCGCCCTGTCGCGTTCGGTGGAATGGCGGTTGCGGGCAGATGTGCCGGTAGCGGTGTTCCTGTCGGGCGGGGTGGACTCGTCGTTGATCGCCGCCAAGGCGTCCTCGGTTCAGCCGGGATTGAAAAGCTTCAGCATCGGGTTCGACCATGCCTATCTGGACG
This sequence comes from uncultured Rhodospirillaceae bacterium, assembly GCA_903924765.1. Taxonomy (GTDB): domain Bacteria; phylum Pseudomonadota; class Alphaproteobacteria; order Rhodospirillales; family Magnetospirillaceae; genus CAIYCT01. The sequence continues at coordinate 7,691 of CAIYCT010000393.1, forward strand.
AATCGCCCTATGCGGCTCAGGTCGCCCAATATTTCGCGTTGGATCACAATCCGCTGCAAGTGACCGAGGCTGATGCGCTGGCCCTGGTGCCAGGATTGCCGGGACTGATGGATATTCCGTTGGGCGACGGCGCCATTTTGCCCACTGCTTTGCTCGCCAAACTGGCGGCGGGGTCGGTGCGGGTGGCCTTGTCCGGCGACGGCGCCGACGAATTGTTCGGCGGTTATCGCACCCATCTCAGCGTAGCCGAGGATTGGCGGTCACTGTCGGGCATTCCCGCCCGCTCGGCCTTGGGCTGTTTGCTGGGGATGATTCCCGCCGGTCCCATCGATCAACAGGCCTTGGCGGCGGGGCGCTTGATCGGGCGCAAGCGCAGTTCGCTGCCCGGCCATCGGCTGGCCAAATTCGCCGCCTTATTGCAGGCTCGCAGTCCGTCGGCGTTCAGCGGCCTTCATCGCACTTTGTGGCGGGGCATGCCGCCCAAAGTGACCGGAGCGCGCAACGCGGTCCCCGTAGCCTGGGACGCGCCCTTTACCCTGGCCGACCCGGAATCCGAGGCCATGCTGGCCGATATCCAGACCTATCTGCCCGACGATCTGTGCGTTAAAACCGACCGCGCCACCATGGCTGCCAGCCTGGAAGCGCGGTTGCCCTTCCTGGATCATGCCCTGGCGCAACTGGCCTGGAGTCTGCCACTCTCCTATAAAATCGCGTCCAACCAGAACAAGGCGGTGCTGCGGGCCGCGCTGTCCAAACATCTGCCCGCCGATCTGGTCCAGCGCCCCAAGCATGGGCTGGAAGTGCCCACCGGGTCTTGGCTGCGCGGCGCGCTGAAAGACTGGGCGGGCGATCTGCTGTCGCCCGAGCGGTTGCGCCGCCAAGGACTGATCGACCCCGCGCCGGTGACACAAGCCTGGGACCTGCACCAATCGGGGGCCAAGGGCTGGGGCAACGAGCTGTGGGGCATGGCGGTTCTGCAAGCATGGCTTGACGCTTGGGCGTAAAGGGTCTTAGTGTCCTGCCTCCCTTTTTTATCTGGTGTAGCCATGTCCGATCTTTCCGCTCTTGCCCGTTCCGCCTCCTCCTGGCCGTTTCAAGAGGCTCAAAACTTGTTGGACAAGCGTTTGGGCGGCAAAGTTCCAGATAAAGGCTATGTGCTGTTCGAGACTGGCTACGGCCCCTCGGGCCTGCCCCATATCGGCACCTTCGGCGAAGTGGTGCGCACCACCATGGTGCGCCGCGCCTTCCATCTGTTGGCGCCCTCCATTCCCACCAAGCTGTTCGCCTTTTCGGACGATATGGACGGTTTGCGCAAGGTGCCCGACAACATTCCCAATCAGGACATGGTGCGCCAGCATCTGGGCAAGCCCTTGACGAGCATTCCCGATCCGTTCGGCACCCATGAAAGCTTCGGCCATCACAACAATGCTCGGCTGCGGGCGTTCCTGGACGAGTTCGGTTTCGAGTACGAATTCCAATCCGCCAGCGACTGGTACAAATCGGGTCGGTTCGATGCCGCCATTTTGAATGTGCTGGCCCATCATGCCCAAGTTCTGGACATCATGCTGCCGACTTTGGGCGAGGAGCGCCGCCAGACTTATTCGCCCATCCTGCCCATCTGCCCCAAAACCGGCAGGGTGTTGCAGGTTCCGGTGGTCGAGACCAACGCCACGGCGGGCACCATCGTCTATAAGGACGAGGACGGAACGCTGGTGGAAACCCTGGTCACCGGCGGACGCTGCAAGATGCAGTGGAAGGCCGATTGGGCCATGCGTTGGGTGGCGCTGGGCGTGGATTACGAAATGAGCGGCAAGGATTTGATCCCGTCGCTGGAGCTGGCCTCCAAGATCGCCAAGGTCTTGGGCGGTCGTCCGCCCATGAATCTGACCTACGAATTGTTCCTGGACGATCAGGGCCAGAAGATTTCCAAGTCCAAGGGCAACGGCTTGTCGGTGGAAGATTGGCTGAAATACGCGCCGCAAGAATCCCTGGCCTTGTTCATGTACCAAAAGCCTAAGGCGGCCAAGCGACTGTATTTCGACGTCATCCCGCGCATGGTCGATGACTGGCTGACCTATCTGGACAAATTCCCCGCCGAAGACGAGGCCAAGCGCCTGGACAATCCCGCTTGGCACATCCACGCAGGGCATCCGCCTCAGGAAGAGGCCCATCTGTCCTTCACCATTCTGCTCAATCTGGCCAGCGTCTGCAACGCCGAGGACAAGGCCGTGCTGTGGGGCTTCATCCGTCGCTACTGCCCCACCGCGTCGCCCGAGACAGCGCCCATCTTGGACACTCTGGCCGCCTGCGCCGTGGCCTATTACCACGACTTCATCAAGCCCAACAAAAAGTACCGCCCCGCCACCCCGGACGAAATCCAAGCCTTCACGGATTTGGCGACGGGTCTAAAAGCCTTGCCCGCCAACGCCGCGTCGGAAGAGATCCAGTCCGTGGTCTACGAAATCGGCAAACGCCCCGCCTTCGCCGATTTGAAAACCTGGTTCCAGGCCTGCTACGAAGTCCTGCTGGGCCAATCCCAAGGCCCCCGCATGGGCGGCTTCATCGAACTGTACGGCATCACCGAAACCATCGCCTTGCTGGACCAAGCGGTGGCGGGGACCATTGGTGCTTAAGTTAGCGCCTATGGGGACAAGTTCCCTCGCATCTTAATTTCTTAGATTAAAGCCCTGGCTCACCCACCAACCGCCTCGCCGCCTGAACCACCTTGTCCACCGTCAAATCCAGCATCAGGCAATCGTGAGAGCGGTAATTAAAGTCGGGGGCGTGGCAGATGTCCTCGAAGCTGCGAGGGCCGCGCACGCTGGTGGTTTTGGGACCCCAGGGGCCGTAGAACACTTCCGAGGATGGGCCGAACAGCCCCAGAGTGGGGCAGCCACTGGCGGCGGCTAGGTGCATTAGGCCGGAATCGTTGCCGATGAACAGGGCGCAGCGAGAAAGGCACGCGCCCAGGGTGGGCAAATCCACTTGGCCGACCAAGGAGATGGCTTGCTCGGGCGGCAGGGCGTCCAGAACGTATTGGGCGATGGCGGCTTCGGTGGGGGCGGCCAGGACCGCGATCTTGGCTCCGGCTAAGGGGCCGTCCGGCGCGGTCAGCTTTTGTGCCACTTGGGCGAAGCGGTCGGCGGGCCATTGCTTGGCGCCCCAATTGGCGGCAGGCGCGATGGCCAGCACTTGGCCCTGGATCAGTTTAGCGGCGTGGTCGCGTTGGGCTGGGGTGTTCCACAGCACCGGCGCGAATGGCGTGTCCAGCCCCAGGGCCGAGGACAGATGGATCAAGCGGTGCTTTTCCACCCATGACGATTTCAGCACTCGACGGTGTAGGGTGGGCAACAAGTAGGCTAGGGCCGAACCGCGCAAATCCACCACCAGATGCCACCAAGTTCCGGCGGTTTGGGTCCATAAGCGCCGCCAATGCTTGGCCTTGGGGCCTTTGACCATGGGCAGCACCCGCTCGACGAACGGGGCGGCTTCGAACAACGGCGCGGCGACTGGACCGCAGGCCACGGTGAATTTAGCGTTGGGATAGGTTTGGGCCAGATGGTTCAACAGCCCGGTCGACAACAACGCGTCGCCGATGCGGGTGGCGGTGATGAACAGGACCTTCAAAGCCGCCAAACGCGCTTGTCGGCGGGAAGAGCGCGGTTGCGCCATAATCCCTTGATGTCGGCGATCAGCCCGCCCGGTTTGACCAAAGCGTTAAGGGCGTCGTCGGTCAGCTCGGCGTAAGGATCGTGGGGAACCGCGACCACCAGCCCATCGAAATCGGCCAGATCGTTCAAGGAGGGGATTAAGGTTTCGCCATATTCGTGATCGGCTTCGGTGGCGTCGGCATAGGGGTCGTGGACCTGGACCTCGTGGCCGCGCTGGCGCAGACCCCGGATTACGTCGATGACCTTGCTGTTGCGCAGGTCGGGCACGTTTTCCTTGAAGGTCAGGCCCAGCATTAGGATGCGGGATTTGGGAGCCAGATGCTCGGCGATGCGGCCCGCCAGCCACGGTCCCATGCCGTCATTGATGCGCCGTCCGGCCAGGATGATTTCGGGGTGATGGCCATTTTGCAGGGCGCAGGTGGACAGATAGAACGGATCGACACCGATGCAATGGCCGCCCACCAGACCGGGTTTGAAATTCAGGAAGTTCCATTTGGTGGCCGAGGCGTCCAGCACGTCGTAAATGGACAGGCCCAATTTGTGGAAGATCATGGTGATTTCGTTGATGAAAGCGATGTTGATGTCTCGCTGAGCGTTCTCGATCACCTTGGCGGCCTCGGCGGCGCGGATCGAGGCGGCGCGGAACACCCCCCCCGTGGTGACCGTGCCATAGACCTTGGCCAAGGTCTCTGTGACGTCCGGGGTCTGACCGGCGATGACCTTGGTGATGCGGTCCACCGTATGCTCGCGGTCGCCTGGATTGATCCGTTCGGGCGAGTAGCCCAGGAAGAAATCCACACCCGCTTCCAGGCCGGAATGGCGCGCCAGTTCGGGGCCGCACAAATCTTCGGTCACGCCAGGATAGACGGTACTTTCGAACACCACGATGGCGCCCTTGCCCATGGTCTGGCCGACCGTGGCGCAACTGCCCAACACAGGACCCAGATCGGGCTTGTTCTCGATATCCACCGGCGTTGGGACGGTGACGATATACAGGTCGTGGGCCTTGATGCGCTCAAGGTTGGAGGTTAGGCGCAAGGTGCTGGCGCGCAAACGGTCGTCGCTGACTTCGCCGGTGCGGTCATGGCCTGTTTTCAGTTCCGTGACCCGCTCGGCGGAGATGTCGAAGCCGACGGTGGGGAAGTGCCGGGCCAGCGCTACCGCCAACGGCAGACCCACATAGCCCAAACCGATGACGGCGATGGAAGGGGATTTCTCGGGCATAGTCGTTCGCGTTTCCAAATATCGATGAAAAGTTTTAGCCGTTCGCCAAGATCATGTCCACAGCCGCCGCCAGAGTATCGACCACATGATCGGCCTTGGTTCCGGGCTCGCTGTCCGCGCCGTAGCCGGTACGGACCAGATAACTGACCGCTCCTACCGCATGGCCCAGCCCTACATCCGCTTCCTTGTCGCCAATCATTACCGAGCGTTTGGGGTCGAAGCCAAACTTGGCGACCGCGCTGTCCACCAGTCCAGGCAAGGGTTTGCGGCAGTCGCACGTGTCCTGGGGGCCATGCGGGCAAATTTCGATACTGTCCACATGAGCGCCGTGCAGGGCCAACAGCTCATGCAGTCGGGCGTGGATTTGTTCCAACCGGTCCAGGTCGAACAGGCCCTTGGCGATGCCAGATTGATTGGTGACCAGCACCACGCCCCATCCGGCTTGGTTCAGCCGGGCGATGGCCTCGCCCGATCCGGGGATCAATTCCAGCAAGGCGGGATCGGACAGATAATGCTTGTCCACATTGACGGTTCCGTCCCGGTCGATCAGGGCAAAGCGGCGCATTGGTCAGACTCTGTGTAAACGAGCGGCGAAGAACGCATCCATACCGCCCTTTTCGCCCAAGTAAAAGGGCAAGGTGCGCAGGTCACCCTTGGCTGAAATCGCATGTTCGAGCCCGCCCACTTCAGCGGGCGCGATGGGCAGACGTTTTAGGCTGGGATTGGCGGCCAGCAGATATTCAATTTGCCGTTCGCCTTCGGTCTTCTCCAGCGAGCAGACGCAATAGACCAGCACGCCGTCATCGCTCAGCATGTCCAGCGCCGCCCGCAGCAAGCGGTCTTGCACCAATGCCAGCCGGGTGACGTCGTCGGCGTTCTTTAAGTGCAGCCCATCGGGGTGGCGGCGTAGGGTGCCGGTGGCCGAACAGGGCGCGTCCAACAAAATGAACGGGAACTTTTCCGCCGGTTGCCATTTGCCCGCGTCGGCGGCGACGATCTCGGCGGTCAAGTTCAGCCGGGTCAGATTTTCTTTCAGTCGCTCCAACCGCTTTTCGGACAGGTCCAGGGCGGTGACATGGGCTCCGGCAGCGGCCAATTGCAAGGTCTTGCCGCCGGGCGCGGCGCACAGATCCAACACCCGTTTGCCCGCCACGTCGCCCAACAGGCGGGCGGGAAGCTGTGCTGCCACATCCTGCACCCACCATCGGCCGTCGTTAAAACCGGGCAAGGCGGTGATGTCGCCGGTATCGGCCAGCCGGATGGCCCCACCGGGCAGCACCTCACCGCCCAATTTTTCCGCCCAGCCGTGCGGGTCCGAGGCGGCGCAGATGTCTATGGGGGCGGATTTTAAGTGGGCGTCGGCAATCTGGCGGGCGATGTCCTCACCGTACGCTTTGTTCCACGAGTCCCACAGCCAGTGGGGAGTATTCAGGTGACCAGCGTCTTGCTCTGCGGCCCACGGACGGCCCTCGCGATCCAGGCGGCGCAGCACGGCGTTGATCAACTTGCCGTACCCAGCCAAGGCGGTGCCCTTGACCAAATCCACGGCGGTGGAAATGGCGGCGTGGGGCGGAGTATCCAAAAACAGAATTTGCGTCGCGCCGATGCGCAGCACGTCCTGCGCTCGGCGGGCCTTGCCGGGCAAGGGTTGGTCCAGGCAGCGGGCGATCAAGGCCTCGATTTGGCCCAGTCGGCGCAGGGTCTCGGCCACCAGCAAGCGAACGAAACCGCGGTCGCGGGCGGACAACTTGGCAGTGGGAGCATCGGCGTCGAAAACGTCGTCCAACAACAGATTCCGCCGCAATACCGCGTCAAGCAGGCTTAAGGCGGCGGTTCGGCTTTCCAGACCCGGCTTCGCGTTTCTTTCGGGTTTCACGCTTTTATATAATCTTTGATCAGCACTTCTGCGATCTGAACGGCGTTGAGCGCCGCGCCCTTACGCAAATTGTCCGACACGCACCAGAACGACAGGCCGTTGGGTACGGTGGGGTCCTTGCGAATGCGGCTGACATAGACGGCATCTTCACCGGCGCAATCGACCGGGGTGATGTATCCGCCCGGTTCGCGTTCGTCCAAGACTTGTATGCCCGGGGCTTTGCGCAAGGCGGCGGTGGCTTCGGCGACCGAGACCGGGCGTTCGAATTCCACATTGACCGATTCGGAATGGCCGATGAACACCGGCACCCGCACGCAGGTGGCGGAGACGGCGATTTTGGGGTCCAAAATCTTGGCGGTTTCCACCACCATCTTCCATTCTTCCTTGGTCGAGCCGTCTTCCATGAACACGTCGATCTGCGGGATCACGTTGAAGGCGATGGGCTTGGGAAATTTGTGCGGCGGCTGAGTTTCATGGACGAACACGCTTTTGGTCTGGGCGTACAATTCGTCCATGCCTTCCTTGCCCGCGCCCGACACCGACTGATAGGTGGACACGACCACGCGCTTGATGCCGCCCAAGGTATGCAGGGGCTTCAACGCCACCACCATCTGAATGGTCGAGCAATTGGGATTGGCGATGATGCCGGTCTTGGTGTACTGGGCGATGGCTTCGGGGTTCACTTCCGGCACCACCAGCGGCACGTCGTCATGCATGCGGAAATGCGAGGTATTGTCCACCACCACCGCGCCTTGGGCGGCGGCGCGCGGGCTGTGCTCGGCCGAGACCTTGGCGCCGGGCGAAGACAGGGCGATATGAGTGCCGGTGAAGTCGAACTTGGCCAGATCTTGAACCTTCAAAATCTTTTTGTCGCCGAACGAGACCTCGCGTCCGACCGAGCGCGCGCTGGCCAGCGCGACCACGTCAGAGACAGGAAACTTGCGCTCGTCCAGGATGCGCAGCATTTCGCGGCCCACATTGCCAGTGGCGCCGATAACGGCAATCTTGTATCCCATGTTCAAAAGCTCCAATTGGGGGCGCAACATTTAGCGCGATGGGTCGCAAGTCGCAAGGATTCTATGAATTACCGCCACGTCTATCATGCGGGCAATTTTGCCGATGTGCTAAAGCACGCGGTCTCAGCCCAGATCATACACTATTTGCAACGCAAAGACGGCGCGTTAATGATTCTGGACGCCCATGCCGGGCCGGGTCTGTACGATCTGGCTGGAGAACAAGCGCAAAAGACCAACGAATGGCAGGGCGGCATCGGCAAGATATGGAACGGCGCTGCTCATCCGAGCTTGCAGCCGTGGCTGGACGTGGTCCATGCGGCCAATCCCGATGGCGAGCTTTTGGCCTATCCCGGTTCGCCCAAGCTGTTTCAGTCATTGCTGCGGCCCCAGGATCGGTTGGTTTTGGTGGAAAAACACCCCCAGGATCATGTCCTGGCTGAAATCGAATTCGGCCGCGACCCGCGTGTCCAAGTGCATCTGGCCGACGCCTACGCCCACATCAAAGCCAGTGTGCCACCCTCCGAACGGCGCGGGCTGGTGTTGATCGATCCGCCTTACGAGGAAAAGGACGAGCACCAAAAACTGGTGCAGGGATTGGCGCAAGCCTTGAAGCGCTGGCCCATCGGGATTTATTGCGTCTGGTATCCCATCAAGGCCCGCGCCCAAATCGACGCCTTCCTGGCCGATCTAAAGGCCTTGGACTTGCCGCCCACCTTGGTGGCCGAGTTGATGATCCGCTCGGGCGACGATCCCTTCCGCCTGAACGGCTGCGGCTTGGCAATCCTCAACCAGCCGTGGGTGTTGGAGGAAACGTTAACCCAGATGCTGCCATTTCTGGTCCAAACTCTGGCCCCCGAGCAAGGGTGGCAGCGGTTGGAGTGGCTGGTTCCTAATCCCTGAAATTGATGTATTGCAGCGGGCGGTCCACGTCCAGTTTCTTCAGCAGGGTGATGGTTTCTTGCAGTTCATCGCGCTTTTTGCCGGTGACGCGGACTTCATCGCCTTGGATGGCGGCTTGCACCTTGATCTTGCTGTCCTTGATTTCCTTGACCAGCTTCTTGGCCAATTCTGTGCTGACGCCTTGTTTGATGGTCACGACTTGGCGGACGGAATTGCCCGAGGCCTTTTCCACCGTGCCGTAATCCAACGATTTGGGGTCCACTTGGCGGCGGGTGAAATGAACTTTCAGCAGTTCGTGCATCTGCTTCAGCTTCTGGTCGTCGTCGGCCAGCACGGTGACGGCATCGTCCTTGCGCTCGACGCTGCATTTGGCTCCTTTGAAATCGAACCGTTGGGCGATTTCGCGGGTGATCCCGGCCAGGGCATTGTCCACTTCGGCCAGATCGGTTTTGGAGACGATGTCGAAAGACGGCATGGTTTGACCTCTAATGAATTCAGTGCCTAAAACTTCTTACGTTTCAGAGCACGATGCAAGTCCTTGCATCGTGGAGTCGCCATTGAGGCGACGGCCAAGCGGGTGGACGCCCGCGCCCGGCGAGGGTTAAATTTAAGTCAACCGGTTGACAAGTTCCACCCGCCAGCCTTGATGGATCAGATCGATGCGAGTCAACGACAGCGGCGCGATGGCAAGGCTTAGCGCCTTGTCGGGCTTGATGTCCAGGGCATGGGCCAGGGCGGCGCGGATGGTGCCCGCGTGGGCGACCGCCAGGATGTCGCGGCCATCGTTCAGGCGGCTCAGGCGGTCAATGGCCTGGGCGACGCGGTCGATTTGGGCGGCGAAGCTTTCACCGCCGGGAGGGATCGCAAATGCGGGGTCTTGCCAGAAGGCGGACAGGTCCGGGTCCTTGGCAGTTTCCAGATCGGTCCAGGACCGTCCTTGCCAACGACCGAAATCTTGTTCTTGGAAGGCGGTCTCGATCACGGGTGGCGGCAAAGTCATCCCGGCCTTTTCCAAACCGCCGGTGGTTTGGCGGCAGCGCAGCAGACCGCTTTCCACCAGCACCGGGTTTTTGGGCAGCAAGTGAGCCAGCGCTTCAAAGTCCGCCTCGTCCGAGGTGTCGCAGGCCACGTCCAGATTGCCGGTGATGCGACCGATGGGACAGGGCACCGGCGCATGCCGCACCCACCACCATTTCACGCTTACCATAGCGTAGCCACCGCGATCAGCACGCAAATCTCGCCGATTTGCTGAACGGCGCCCAGAACGTCGCCGGTGAAACCACCCAAGGCGCGCCGGGCCACAAAGCCTACCGCGACGGTCCCCAGGCAGACGCCAATGATGGCGGCCAGGGTGGCGCCAAAACCAAGGGCCAGAAGCGACGCTAGAATGGCCAGGACGGCGGCCAGAGCCGCGACGGTAAAATCGGGCACACCGGCGCTTGCGCCCAATCCATCGGTGCGGGCAGGGGGCAGAAATTGCGGTGCGAAGGGAATGGCGGCGCGGGATAGGGCTCCGGCGGCGACCAGTGCGCCCAGACTGAACAAGCCGCTGGGGATCGAGGCCAGCAAGGCCGCGCGCAAAGTCACGCCGATCACCAGCGCCAATGCGCCATACACGCCCACATGAGAATCCCGCATGGCCGCCAGGCGGGCGTCTTTGTCGCCACGCACGCCAAGTCCATCGGCGAAATCGGCCAAACCGTCCTCGTGCAGCGCGCCGGTCAGGATGATCTGGGCGGCGACGGCCAGCAGAGCGGCGGCGAACGGCCACAGCGCATGGCCCAGCGCCAGATAGATCAATCCGCCGAAACCGCCGATGGCGGCGCCGACGATGGGAA
>CAIYCT010000394.1 GCA_903924765.1 uncultured Rhodospirillaceae bacterium
ATTGGGGGACCAGACATTTCTGGCCACGGGCGGCTTGTTGATCGGCATGGCCTTTGGAGCGGTGGCCCAGCGGTCGCAGTTTTGTTTGCGGGCAGCGACGTTGGAAGTAGCTCATGTTCAGCCCGGCAAACGGTTGGCGATTTGGCTGTTTGCGTTCTCGACGGCGTTGGTCGCTACGCAAGGCTTGTATCTGCTGGATCTGTTCGACAGCGGCAATGTGCGTCAACTCAACAATCGCGGCAGTCTGTCCGGGGCTATTATTGGGGGGCTGATGTTTGGTGGAGGCATGATCTTGACCCGCGCCTGTGCCAGCCGGATGTTGATCCTATCGGCCACCGGCAATTTGCGCGCCTTGTTGTCGGGGTTGGTGTTCGCGGTCGCGGCTCGCACTTCCAAGGACGGGGCATTGGCTCCGGTCCGGGAAGCCGTCAATGATTGGTGGACCATCGGCAGTGGACAGCGGGATCTGCTGGCAATGACCGGCATCGGGCATTGGGGCGGTTTGGCCTTTGGCGGGGCGTGGTTGATATTGGGCGTGGTCTTGGCGCGACGATCCAACGTTTCGGTTAAGACTGCGCTGTTCGGAAGCGCCGTGGGACTGGTGGTGGCTTTGGCATGGTGGTTCAACTATACCGCCTCGGGGCTGTCGTTCGAGATGGTGCCGGTTCATGCGCTTAGCTTTACATCGCCGTCCTCGGATATGTTGATGTATGTGCTGTCGCCACCCGGTGGCGCGTTGACCTTTGATTTGGGCCTTATTCCCGGCGTTGCCCTGGGGTCTTTTCTGGCAGCCGCCGCCGGTCGCGAGTTGGCTTTGGAAGGGTTCAAAGATGGAAAAAGCATGCGTCGATACATTCTCGGCGGCTGTCTCATGGGGTTTGGCGGCGTATTGGCGGGCGGTTGCGCCGTAGGAGCTGGCGTGTCCGGCGCGTCGGTGTTCGCCTTAACCGCCTGGATCGTGTTGTGGTCCATGTGGGTCGGCGCGGTAGTCACTGACCGTATTGTCGATCGTACTCGGAAGGGGCCTCTGAATGCTTTATCGTGAACGAGCGGCTGTTTTTATCCTTTGCGGATTTGCCATGGTCGGTCCCGCATGTGCTGCCGATCAAGGCGAAGCGGCATACTTGTTCAAAGGGGCGAACATCGCGGCGGGACGAGCCCTGTTGGCTGAGAACAAATGCAACGGCTCTTGCCATCAAAGTTATACCGATGACAATGACCCCCTGTCGCTTTACACCAGAGCCAACAGAAAGGTGAAAGATGCCAAGGGGTTGTTGGCGCAGGTGCAACGCTGCTTGTTGCGGTTGAATGCGGGTGTTTTTCCGGAAGACGCCAAAGACATTGCCTCTGTGCTGAATTTGGATTTCTATAAATTTAAATAAAGCAATGAGGGAGGCAGAAATGATTCCAGTCACCCGTCGTTTCGTCGTCGCAAATGGGGCGCTTGCCGCTGGCGGCACCGTTGTCGGCTTTAATAGTATGGGAGCCCTGGCCGATGTGGCCGCCGAAATCGATCAGTTCGTCAAAGGCCCACCGGTCAAGCCTCAACCCGTTAAACGGATCTCGGCCCACGTCTTTATGATCCAGGCCCCCGATGGGTTCCCGACGCCCGAGAACCAAGGGCTGATGTCCAATGTCACCTTTGTGATCGGCGAAAAAGGCGTGATCGTGGTCGATACCGGGGCGTCGCTGCAAATTGCTGAAATGGCCTTGCGACAACTTAAAACCGTGACCGACAAACCGGTCGTGGGCGTGGTCAACACCCATTATCATGGCGATCATTGGCTGGGCAACCAAGCCCTGGTCGAAGCCTATGGCGACGACCTGCCGCGCTATGCCCACCGCGGCACTCGCTTGGCCATCGAAGGCGCGCAAGGCGCGTTCTGGCATGAAGCCATGATCAAATGGACCAACGAGGCGACTTTGGGCACGCGCATCGTGCCGCCCAACATCGATGTGGATCATGGCTATGTCTTGTCGCTGGGCGATGTTCATTTAAAGATCCATCATTATGGCAAGGCCCATACGCCATCCGACATTATCGTCGAAGTGGTGGAGGATGGTGTCATGTGTGTGGGCGACGTGTTGATGGATCGGCGCATCGCCAATATGGATGACGGCTCTTATCCTGGCACCTTCTCCACCCTGGATTCTTTGGTCGAACACAGCCACACGCAAATCTGGTTGCCAGCCCATGGCAATGCCGGGCCGGGCGTCTTAGCGTGGCATCGCACCTTATTCGAGGGAATCTATCAATCGTGTCTCGACGCGGTGCGTCAAGGCATTCCGTTGGAAGGCGCTTTGGCGCACGCCTTACAGGATGAGCGCGTGAGTTCACGGGCCAAGGAAACCAGGGGCTGGGATAAGAATATCGGAAAATATGTGAGTTTGGCGTATCTTGAAGCAGAGCAGGCATTGTTTTAGGAACAACAGGAGTAACGATGGACAAGGCTTTGTCGAATTTGAAGATCCGCACCCGTTTGTTCATGGGGTTTTTGGGCAGTATCGCGCTGGTTGTTCTGCTTGGCGCATTGGCCATTTACGCGGCGTCAAGCCTATCGACCATTACGGCCAAGCTTTACCGGCATCCCTTCGCGGTGACAAATGCCGCCGTCGCCGCCAGGGCCGATTTTAGCGAGATGCGGTCTTTGGCTCGGGCCTCGCTGTTGACCAGCGATCTGATCCAAATCGATGGGTTCGCTCAGAAATACAAAGAACTGGGAGCGGATGCCGATGCCCAGTTCGCGAAATTGGATGAACGGTTTCGCGGCGATAAGGCGATTGTCAACAGCGCGCGAGACAACTTTCATAATTGGGCGGCGATTTATGCCCAGGTGATTGACTTGTCGCGGGCGGGCAAGGTCGATGACGGCAAGGCCAAAAGCATCGAAGCCCAAGCGGCGGGAGATGCAATTCTCCAAAACCTAGGCAAACTTTCAGCATTGGCGCAAAAAAGCGCTTCGGTCTTCATGGACAGCGCCACCGCTACGAAGGACGACATCATGCAGTTGATCGTCGGCATTTTGGTGGTGTCCGTCATTGTCGGCGTGGCGGCTTCGGTCATTTTGGCGCACAGCATTTCCGTACCGTTGGAAATCTTGCGGGCCGCTATGGCAGAGCTTGCGAGTCACAATACCGGTATTGTCGCCAGCGGAATCGAGCGTCGCGACGAAATCGGCGAAATGGCGCGCACGTTGGAAATCTTTCGGACCAGCATTGTGGAAAGCGATGCGTTGTCTCATGCCCAAGAACAGGCCAGAATTCAACGGGACGCACGCTCAAAGGCAATTGAAGACATGACCCAGTCGTTCGATGTGACCGCAACCACGGTTTTGGACGCCTTCAATGTCGCGGCAGGAGACTTGCAAATTACGGCCAATTCCATGGCGGAAGCGGCTGACCAGACCACTGGGCAAGCGGAAAAGGCCGCCGTTGCGGCAACGCAAGCGGCGGGCAATGTGCAAGCCGTGGCTTCGGCGTCGGAACAACTGGGGGCATCCACTCAGGAAATCGCGCGACGGGTTAAAGAATCCGAGACCATCTCGGAACAGGCGGTCGCTCAGGCCGACCGCACCGGCGAGATCGTGGGCGGGCTGGAAACGGCAACGCAGAAAATTGGCGAGGTGATCGTACTGATCAACGATATTGCCTCAATGACCAATTTATTGGCATTGAACGCTACCATCGAAGCTGCCAGAGCTGGTGACGCAGGGAAGGGATTTGCCGTCGTAGCGGCAGAGGTCAAAAATCTAGCGACGCAAACCGCGCGAGCGACCGAAGAAATCAGTCAGCAAATCTCCACAGTCCAATCAGCAACGGGCGATGCGGTTGCGGCCATTTCGACCATTGCCAAGACGATTCAATCCATCAGCGAAATTTCCGGGGCCATCGCCGCCGCCGTTGAAGAACAAAGCGCAGCCACCCAGGAAATCGCCAAAAATGCCGAATTCGCAGCAAGTGGCACAGCTCTGGTGACCGACAACATCCAAGGTGTCGAGAAGGCGGCCGAAAGCACAGAGGCCTATGCCAGAAGCGTTCTTGACGCGGCCGGATCGCTGAACAGCAATTCAAGTCAATTGCGTCACGCGGTGGAAAGCTTCATCCGCAATGTTCGTAGCGCATGATGGCTTATGAGCTACGATTCGGTCGGAAGTCTTTTTAGGCGACGGAAAAGCGTCCGTTCGCTGAGGCCCAGATGCTTCGCCAGGGATTTTCGACTGCCCGGATAAGACTCCGCCACCGTTAGAATTTCCGCGTCCGAAAGGATGCGCGCCCGGTCACGGGTAGAGGAGGGGGGGCGGTGGGCTTTAATATTGGTCCATCGACGGTGTCGCCCAGATGCTCAGGGCCAATGACCGCGTCCTCGGTAAAAAGTCTGGCGCGTTCCAGCGCGTTGCGTAATTCCCGGATATTGCCGGGCCACGAATAGCGCTGCATCAGACCCAGCGCGCCTGACGTCAGGGTCACTCTTCTTCCACGGTCTTTCGATGTTCGCCGCAGCAGCGATTCGATCAACATTGGCAGGTCGTCCAGTCGGTCACGTAAAGGGGGCAGACGGATGGGAAAGGCATTGATGCGATAGTATAGATCCTGTCGAAAACTGCCATCCGCGACCATGGCGGCCAGGGATTTGTGGGTTGCTGCGACCAGTCTGAAATCGGCGGTCAAGGTTTCCAGTCCGCCGACCCGGCGGAAGGTGCCGGTTTCGATCAAACGCAACAGCTTCACCTGCATGCTGAGCGGAATGTCGCCGACCTCGTCCAGAAATAAAGTGCCCTTTTGGGCGGTTTCCACCAGCCCGAGCTTGCGTTGGGCCGCGCCGGTAAAGGCCCCTTTTTCATAGCCGAACAATTCGCTTTCAAACAAAGGATCGGCAACACCCGAGCAATCCACCACGACGAAGGGCCCGTCGGCCCGCGCGCTGGTTTCGTGCAACGCGCTGGCGAACAATTCCTTGCCGGTTCCAGACTCGCCTAAAAAAAGAACAGGCAACATGGTGGGGGCCACGCGTTGGACCAATTCCAAGGCATGGGTAAAAACCGATGATCGCCCCACAAGGCCCGCATCCTCGGCCCGGGCCGACGCCTGGCGCACTGTGCGAATCCGCTCCACATAGGCGATGACCTGATGCTGCGCGTTCAAAATCGGACGCAATTCCACATCCACATGCTCGGGCCCCCGCGGCGTGTGATGGATGTGCAGAACGCGATCAGGACGCTTGGTGTCATGGGCGCGACGCATGGGACAATGCTCTCCCGCCTGGTCGCACGGCAGATCGTAATGGTGCGAAACGCGATAACATTTATGTCCTAAATAAGTGCTGCCATCCGCCCCGTAATGCCGCTGATAGGCTTCGTTCGCGGCCATGACGTTGTAGTCGGTGTCTAGGATGATCATGGGGTCGGCTTCGTGTTCCAGAAACGAGGCCAGTGCGCTTAAGGGATTGGGTGAGGGCATCGCGATTCCGTGACGAGAGGCAGTTTAGAAAATACTGCCATAGAATGCCATATTGCGCCAAATACCGCCATTATTTATGCCATTAGCGGTGTTGATCGGCAAACTGGGGAGGGCGTCTCGTCCGGGCTGTAAAAAATAATACATAATTATACCCGGATTTCCCATATGACCCAAGGTTTACGTGACGAAATAGCGTAATTCTGCTATAAGAATCAGTGTGATAGCGATTATTTTCGGGGCTAAAAATGGACGCTGCTTCGGGTGAAAT
>CAIYCT010000395.1 GCA_903924765.1 uncultured Rhodospirillaceae bacterium
ATGCTGTATTCGTCGGTCTCCTTGGGGAATTTGGCAATCGACAGATGGCCGTGCTGGTCAATAACGGATGCTTTGGGGCGAGCGCCGCCGAGCGATGAACCGGGCGCAAAGATGAGCTGGAAATCCTCGTCGGTTTCTTCATCGCGTAGAACGCGCTCGGTGATCTGAAGCAGCTTCCCTAAGTCGATCAGGGCGGGTACGCCGACACGCGGCGGTGCCTGGAAGGCGGTCTCTCCCAGCCAGCGAAAGCGCAAAGCACCCAGCCGGGTTTCATCGGACACACCGAGCAGATAGTCTGATTCCGTCAGCGTGCGGATGGGACGGCCTTCGCGACCGGCTTGGCGGCGTTCCGCCCGCTGCATGAGCCGACGTCCCCAGGTGTCCGGCGCAGAGTCGCCAAGTGATCCGAAAATGGATTGTCCTGTCGGAGGAGGGAAGGCACCTCTGGTCAGGGCAAGCGCCGGTTCGATGGAGAAGCGATTTGGATGGGCGAGCCAGTCGTCGGCATATTCAAAGGTAATGGTTTCCGAGCCGCGCACGAGGTTACGGCGGGCAAGGCCGACCCGTTGTGTCTGTCCCGCCAGATCAATGTGGACTTCGATGTCAGCCATCAGCGGTCTTCCCAGGAGTTCGGCGAATACGAGCGCGCTTTGGCAGTTCGGCGGCAGCGAGAGATTGCCCGACTTTATCCTGAGCGATATCGGCGATATTCCCCAGTCCGTCCAGCAGGCCAAGGGCTTGGAGGGCGGCTGCGTAGATGCCGATGCCGACGCTGGGGTCGCCAGCTTCAATCCGCTGTAAGGTTGACCGGGACGTGAAGGCGCGCTCTGCCACCACCGCCATCGGCAGGCGTCGGCGAATGCGGGCATCATGAATATCTGCACCCAGCTTGCTTAAGGCACGGCGCACGGCTGCCGGTGGATGATGAGGCGTGGGCATGGTGTTTTCTTTGTGCTGCGTTATTTAAATTAATGTAGCAGGAAGGTAGCAAATTTTGTCGGTAGGCGCTAGCTCTCTATGGAGCGATGGTTGGCTGAAATGGGCGATCTTCGCACCGATCTTGGAATCAGGCTGGCCAATTCAGGGCAGTGAACTTCTTTGCCGACCCCATCGGCAGATCTGCCCAGAACAGTGCATGATATTTCAATGAGAAAATTTGCATATTTGGGCGTCTTCCTGTATCTTCGGGTCATTATGAGCAAGCTCCTCGATCTCAAGACTCATTTGCAGCCGGGGCAGGTTTACCGGCGCGAGGCTTTGGCCCAGTGGTCAAAGGCCGTGGATCGCCATATCAAACAACTTGTCAGTGACGGTGTGTTGACCAAACTGTCTGGCGGACTGTATTACTGCCCAAAGAAGACAGCGTTTGGAAATAGTCCCGCAGAAGACAAAATTTTGGTCGAAGCCTTCCTGAAGGACGACCATTTTCTGCTGACTTCTCCCAATGCCTATAATGTGCTGAGAGTTGGGACGACCCAGCTTTATAGTGAAAGCGTTGTCTACAATCATAAGCGTCATGGCCGCTTTGTTCTGGGTGGGCGCACGTTTGATTTTCGGGTTAAACCGCGTTTTCCAAAACGCCAACCAAAGAGTTTCTGTTTGTCGATCTGGTCAATAATCTGGATCAGTTGGCCGAGGAGCGGCAAGGGCTGCTGGAGCGGGTTAAAGCACAAGTTGATTCGTTTGACAGAGATGTGCTTCTGGGGGCTGTCCGGGAGTACGGTGGCGCACGCACGCAGAAGTTCTTCGCCAAAATTTTTGCCAATGATATAACGCGCCATGCCGTCTGATTGTCTGCATAATCACGCATAGATTCGGGGGGCAATGCGTGCAAGCCTTCTGAGGTCAATATGGTTCGTAAGCCCTCTCTTAGTCATGATGCTCTGCTTCTATTGGGTGCAGAAAAGCTGGCCCAAATCATACTTGATGAGGCTGAGGGCAATCCGTCTTTTCGCAAGCGGGTCAATGCGGCCCTTGCCGGAACCAATGGACCGGATGCCGTGGGGAAATTGATTGATCGGCGGCTTTCGGCGCTTGAGCGGGCGCGAGCAATGATCAGTTGGGAAAAGGAGCGGGCATTTGCGGAAGATTTACAGGCGACTGTGACGACGATCCTTAAGGAGCTTGGGCCATTGAGCAAGGCTCATGCGGTCCAAAGATTGGTACGGTTTGTCGATACCCATGGGTCTGTGTTTGACCGGATCGACGATTCCAATGGGCGCATACAGCGGGTCTATTGGGATGCGGTCGAGGCGATGCCCGATCTGGTCAAACAATTGGTGCCCAAAGACTTGGCAATAATGCCAGAGCGGTTGATGACGAGTCTTGCCAAGGATAGCCACGGATTGGCCCATGCCATGGCGGTTTCGGTTATTCCGCTGTTGCCTGCAACGGTCTTAAGCGATTGGGATGCCCGTTTGGAGCGGGTGACGGAAGGCAATGTTCTGGAAATTCGCCAAGCTATCGCCGATGCCCGTGGGGATTTGGATCTTTATCTGGCTTTGGAAGAACGACGACCGGCCTATCGGCAGAATCCTCTGCAAGCCGCTGAGCGTTTGCTTGCGGCCAATCGTCTGGTGGAAGCATTGGCCTGGGTGCGCTGTGAACGCAAAGGCGGGTTGGCCTATGCCAGCGCGTCGGACATTGCCGATGGACGGATCAATCGGGTTCACGATCTAGAAAAAGTCGGATGCGAAGCGCGTATTCTGGAGGCGATGAAGGATCGTCCGGCGGCGCAAGCCTTGCGTTGGGCCGCGTTTGAAAGCACGTTAAATGCCGCAATTTTGCGCGATTATATTCAGAAGCTCGACGATTTCGCGGAATTTGACGAATTGGATAAGGCGTTTGCTTTTGTCGCCAAATCCTCTCAAGCCTATTGTGCGCTGGACTTCTTTCTCCAATGGCCGCGCCTTGACTTGGCTGCCAAGTTAATTCTGGATAAATCTGATCATTGGGATGGTCGGAATTACGATGCCTTGCTTTCGGCTGCTAAAATGGTGGAGCCGGACTATCCCCTTGCTGCGACCGTTCTGTATCGGGCGTTGCTGACCAACATTCTGGATCGGGGCAAATCTCAGGCTTATGGGCATGGCGCACGGTACTTAGCTAAGCTGGGCGAATTATCCAAGATTGTGCCGGAAGATCCCCGCATTGAGACTCACGTCACTTATGTTCGGGGCCTCAAAAAGGCTCATGAACGCAAGGCCGGGTTCTGGAGTCTGTGAGGTAAGATTCGTTTCCAGTGAACCCCTGGCAAGTCCGCGATTCCGTTGAGGCCAAGAATATCCCAATCCGGTTGCACATGATGAAAGAAGAGCGGGAATGGATGGTGGTTTGGTTTTTGTGTTCTGGGGGCGCTCATAACGCACAGGATATACCTCTCTCAAACTACGGAGGAGGAACCACAGAATTCAGCGCTCCACCTCGGTGCCCGTGCGCAATTTGTCCAGATAAGCCTGATAGGCAAAGCTGCGGTCGCGTTTTTTGCCGGTTGTTTCGACCAGAACGCCAGTAGCGATGAGAGTTTCAACGGCCCGTGTGGCGGTCGGTTTACTGGTATTCAACAA
>CAIYCT010000396.1 GCA_903924765.1 uncultured Rhodospirillaceae bacterium
ATCACTTGGGTACCGTTGCCCAGGCCGTTCATAGACCTGTCTATTCTCTGCCGTCCACATATCGCCCCCATTTGTTGCCGTGGGGACGATAGAATCATAAGTGATTCATCCGATTCAAGAACCTTCCGGACGGGCTCTGAGAATCTTTTCCACCAGATAGAAATCGTTGCCATCAAGATCAAAGGAAATGAGATCCAGTTTTTGCTGTGCAATCAAGTTCATGCCGGTTTGCATCAGCGTGATGATATTGTCGAGATCGACAAAATATTTCACGTAAGCCAGATTGAGTTTCGGCTCGTTGCTCGGATTGATGTTGACCGCTAAGTTCTCGTTCCCAACCCAAAAGCCGCGCCACTTTAAAGCGGCCAAGGCCAGCGTATTGTTCTCGATTCCGTTTCCCGCGCCTAATTCAGCAAACACGCCCTTTTGAATGCCAAGGCGTCGAATAATTTCAAAGGTAAGTCCGTCTTCGTCGGTTTGAGAAAAGCTTTTCTTGCCATAATTGTTAAAAGGATTTCTGTAAGCTTCGGATCTGTTATTGATATTATACAGGGTCCGACTTGTCAGCCAACGCCCCATTAAATGGGTGTAATGAGTATTTGTTCTAATGTCGTTCAGAAGATCTTCCGTTTGTCCCATGATCTACCCCTGCCAATAGCCCCTATTCCGCTGAGATTAAGTGCTATGGAATGTCAGGGGCATTGTCAATCGATAAACGGACCGTACTTGCGGCTTCTACTGTTTGTTTCATCAACAGTGCCACGGTCATCGGTCCGATGGCGCCGGTGGATTTGCTGATGAATCCCGCAACCTTGACGGCGCTGTGGAAATCCACGTCGCCCTCGGGTTTGCCATTGATGGACGTGGCACCGAAATCCAGGACAGCGCAGCCGGGTTTCAGCCATTCCCCTTGGATCAATCGAGGCTTGCCGATGGCGGCGACGACGATGTCCGCTTGGCCGATTAGGGCTGACAAATCATCCGTCTTGGAATGGGCGATGGTGATTGTGCAGTTTTCCCGCATCAACAAATGCGCCAGGGGCTTGCCCAAGGTAAAGGAGCGTCCCACCACCAGGGCGTGGCGACCGGACAACGACCCCAACACGCGTTTCAATAGCATCACGCCGCCCAATGGGGCGCAGGGGATGAAACCGGACAATCCCATGACAAGGCGTCCTTGGTTGAGGGGGTGGAAGCCGTCCACGTCCTTGGACGGATCGATGGCGGCGAAGGCGTCTTGTGGGGTAATTGTCGCGGGCAGGGGCGTTTGCACGAAGATGCCATGAATGTCGGGAGCAAGGTTCAAACGCTGGATCAAGGCGATCAGGGCACTCTGATCCGTTCCTTCGTCCAGGCAAAAAGTAAATACGGTAAGTCCGAACGCTTTGGCGCGGTCGGCTTTCAACGTCATCATGCGCAAGGCATAGGGATCTTTGCTGGCCGTGATCAGAGCCAGCCCTGGCGTGATTCCTTCGGCCTTAAGTCTGGAGAGCTGACGGGCGGCTGCGTCCAGAATCTCGTTTGCCAAGGGTGCGGCTTCTATGATCACGGCTTTGTTCATGGAAATGAAGAGCTCTTCGTTGACGCGGTGACGGCGATTACCTATGTTCCCTTGGGCATAAGTCATGACACCGATTTCAATCCTCATCACCCTGTTTCTGTTGTTGGTCCCGTTTGTCGCCGGGGCCGATCCGGTTAAGCTTGCGCTTGTTCCGATTTTATCTCCGACTTCCGGCCCCCATCCCGATCTGGACGATTTGCTACAGCGCTTTTGGCGGAACTACTACAAAGCCGATGGAGCGCAAGGATTCGATCTGTCACAGGTGCGGGTGGGGCGGGTGGATTTGAACGACGACGACGAGGCGGAACTGATCTTGATGGTCGACAGTCCGTCTTGGCGGGCCGATGGAGGCTATCCGTTCGTCATCGCCACTTGGATCGACAAGCAGTGGAATGCGGTCGGATGGGGCTGGGGCGACCCGGACGGCATATTCAGCCTGACGGAAACCATCCATGGCTGGCACAGCGTCGAGACCACGGAGTCAATCCTGCGCTGGAACGGCTCGCAGTACGACATCGTTCCTAAAAATACCGAACCACCCGCGCCAGGGCGCTGAACGAAGAGGGGATGCTGCCCCATTCGCTGGTTTGATTGCCCAGGGATGCGCTGGCTCGCAGACCAAGAGTGGTGACTGGGTTCAGGTAATAATCCTGTTCCAATTGGACATAGGCGCTGCCGTCACTGGGGGCGATCACGGTGAAACCGGACAGTTCCATATCCTTGACGGGAAAGTCGGTCCAATCGGCTCGGGCGAACAGCTGCGTTCGGGAGATGGGCTCGCCCTGGTCTTGGGCATTTTGGCGCATTTGCCACAAAATGGCATCCAATTGCGGCACGGCTTGGCCCTTGGCGAACCATGCCCGCCATTGCGCCGGACTTAATCCCAACTGGTTGTAATGGCCTTCCAGCGTCAGGGTCAGTTTGTTCTCGAAACTCAACGAACTGCCGATAGTCGCTTGATTGCGGAAGCCTTGGCTGGAATCGTGGGCCAAGGGAGCGCTGGTGTTGGCAGGAAACAATCCTGTGCGTAGGCCGTCGGTCAAGGCGGTGCTGATCACGTCCGGGCGACGTCCCCCCGACCATTCCGCCCAAGTCACCACCCGGTCGCCGAAGCCTCGGGTCAGATTGACGCCGAACAGGGGCGGTTTGCCGTCTTCATCGAACAGTAGGACTTCGGGGATTACATCCTCGGCCAAGCGCAGCGATCCCTTGAGCAGGGAGCGGGTGGTCCGATTGGTTCGATCCAGACCGGGATTGAACACGCTGTCATCCAGTGCGCCCTTGTCCGAGGTCAAGGCGGGGGAAACCAGGGCGGTAACCGAGCCGCCGTCCCATACCTTTTGTCCACGCGCCATGATTGCGCCCAACCGCGTGTCACGCAAGGCGGCGGGATCGGCGTTTTGCCGCACCAGCACCGCTTGGCGCTTGAAGAAATCAGTGGGATTGTAGCCTGTGGCCACGCCCTCCTTGTCATTGACCCGGCCCAGATCCACAAACCAACCATCGGCAGGGGCTAAGCCGACATAGCCTTCACGCCAGGAATTGCGCATTTGGTGAGTGGAGGGCGTGCTGTCGTCTTGATAGGTCTGATCCAACCGGTCCGAGACGATGATCCGAACTTTGTCCATGGGCCGCCATTCGGCGCGCAAATCGCCGCTGCTCCATCCGCTCCAGCGCGAGCGGTCATAGGAGGACAGGGGGACGGGAACGGCCTTAACGTCCCGCCACAACGTCGCTTGCGGGGCCACGTCGAGGAAAGCTTTGGCACTGAAGGTCTGATCGCCGCCGCGTGCAGGCGGCGCTTCCGGTTTGTCTTCCATGACCATGTCGGGAATTTGATCAAGCTGTTGGGCGCTGGCGGCAGAGGTCCACAACAGCGCAGCCCAAGCCAGTGCCCGTTTCATGTCAGTCGCCCTGGAAGTGGGGCAGGTAATCGCGCTGGAACCAACTATCGGGAATGTCGCGCCAGCCATAATCCGAGAATTGCATCCGGGTCACTAGATTGGGATCAACGCCGTCCAAGATGATGGTCTCGGTTGGGCGTATTCGTCCCAGTTGCTCTTCCCAGCGGCGATAGAACGCGGTCTTCAGCATGCGCCCGCTGTCGGAATAGAATTTGCCTTTGATGGGGCGGTCGTTGGTTTTGTCGATCCACAATTCGATGCGGGCATAGGTGACGTCCTCGGCGCTGGCGGTCAAATCCAGGCGGAAGCAATCGCGGCTTTGGTGGTCGCCGTCGGTAATGGTTTCCTCGCCCGACAACGCGGCGGTGTAATCCCGGTTCAGATTGACGGTGACCACGTCGCCGTTGGACGCTTGGCCCAACAAGCGTTGCTGCGGGCTAAGGCGGACGCCGGCCTTGGAGGCGGGATCATAGAACCAAAGCGTATTGCCCTGCTTCAACATCAGTTTGTCGCGGTCGCGCTCGGGTTCCAAGAAGCGGATCAGCGTGCGGAATTGGCCGCCTTTCAGTTCGTTCTTGGAATAGACTTTCAACACCATGCGGTCGGCGGGCTTGCCGTTGCGGTATTCGGTCAGGGTGGTGGTCAGGGAAAACGGCTTGTCGGGATTGCGGATGTCGTCCGACGCGGCCAGAATTTCTTGCGCGGTGCGTTCGGCGGCCCAAGCAGGGAGCGACCAGATCAACAGACAGAACAGCAGGATTTTGCGCATGGTCACACCTGATGCAGAGCGTTGACCACCGTCAGGCGGGCGGCGCGATTGGCGGGGAAGAAGGCCGACAGGGTGGCGATGACCACCAGCAATATCCATGTCCACAGGATCAAATCGGGATTGGCGGTGACGTTGACCCGAAGCGGGATGCGCTCGACGTTGTTGGGCGGCAGCCAGGTTAAATGGCTGGCATTGACCAGGATCGACAAAATGATGGCGGAAATCACGCCCAAGGTGGCGCCGACCATGCCCAACAACGCGCCCTCAACGATGAACAGAAGGCGCACGGCGTTGCGGCGCAGCCCCAAGGCGCGCAGGGTGCCGATCTCGACCGTGCGTTCCATCACCACCATGCTCATGGTGTTGATCACGGTGAACAGCACGATGGCCCCCATTAGCACCGCCAAGAATGCGAAGATGGAGCGGAACATGCCGGTGGCCTGGTCGTAGAACGGGGTCAAATCGTGGAAGGTACGCACTTCCAGCCCCCAGCCCTTTTCTTGAAAGAGTTGGTTCAGCCGGTCCACCGCTTGATACAACTGGTCGGTGTCATTCAATTGCACCACCACCGAGGTGGCTTGTTTGGTCCCGCGTCCATAGATCAGTTTCTGCGCCAAGCCCAGCGGCATACCGACGAAGACTTCGTCCATTTCCTTGAAGCCTTGGTTCTGGGCCTTCAGCACGGTCAAGGAAACGATATTGGGCGCGCCTTGCGAGGTGGCGGCCAATAAGTCGATTTTGGGATGGTCCCCAGCCTGCGTTTGCTGTGCGGCGGTCTGCGCCTCGGCACTGGCCAGCGCTTGAATATCAGTATCCACGGCGGCTTTTTGTTCGGCCTTTTTTGGCGGTTGCGGGCAATCTTTAACCTGCAACGCATCGCACAGGTGCAGAACCCGGGCCAAACCATAGCCGACGATGCCCACGTCCGTTTGCTCGTCGGTCATGCCCGACAGTCGGATGGGGATGTGCATATCATAGCGGTCCCATTGCGCCATTTTGCGACGGTCCGAAGGAATAAAGCCCACGCCCAAAAAGGTGCGCGACACCCCTTCCTTGAAGTTTCCGGCCACACCGAACAAGGTCAGTTGCGGCGTGGCGAGGGTCACCATCGGACCCAATTGCGGATCGCTTTTGATGGTTTGCATCACCTCGTCATAATTGGCAATGCCGTAGGATGCCGGGTCACCGGCGCCAAAATGGAAATAGCCTTGTTTGAACACCTGCAAGTGACCGCCGCTCATCACCAGCCCGGTTTCCAGGCTGTGGAAAATGTTGGCGACGAAGCCACCGAACATCAGCACGGCAATGCCGCCGGTGGCCACCGACAGCACGGTGATCGAGGATCTGCGCGCATTGCGGAACAGATTGCGGAAGGCGATTGAGACTGTGTATGCCAAATTCATGCCGCCCTCCTCATATCAATGATTTCACCGTCGCGGATGGTGACCGTGTCGTCGGCCCACTCCATCAATTGCGGATCGTGGCTGGAAAAAACGAACGAGGTGTGCTGGGTTTCCTGCATGCGCCGCATCAAGGCGATGATAGCGCCGCCAGTGCGGGTGTCCAGATTGGCGGTGGGCTCGTCGGCCAGCACCAGGGCCGGTTCCTTGATCAGCGAGCGGGCGATGGCCACCCGCTGTCGCTGCCCGCCCGACAACTGGTTGGGGCGATGGTTGGCCTTGTCGCCCAATTCCACCGCGTTCAGCATGGCAAGAGTGCGCTCTTTGCGCTCGGCGGCGGGAACGCCGGTCAGCAGCAGCGGATATTCCACATTCTCGTAAGCGGTCAGAACCGGGATCAGGCTGAAATTCTGAAAGATAAATCCGATTTTCATGGCGCGGAAATCGGACAGTTGGTTGTCGTCGAGGGTGGCGATGTCTTGGCCGCACACTTCGACCGTGCCCAGGTTGGGGGTGTCGATGCAGCCCAGCAGGTTGAGCAAGGTGGTTTTGCCGCTGCCCGACGGTCCGACGATGACGGTGAATTTTTGCCGTCTAAGCGCTAGGGTCACGCCCTTGAGTCCGACCACATCCACATCGCCCAGACGATAAATCTTATCGACCCCATTCAGGCGGGCGACGGTTTCCTCTGCGATGGTTTGGGTCATGGGCAATTTCCCCTTTTTCCGTACTCTCTGGTACTGTATAGCGTACTGACGGGTACTGTGACAAGGAATATTTTGGACAGATGCGCCATTGACGCCTGTGAAAGGCACATTCACCCTATTTTTAACGCCGTGCGCGCGAAAAACGCCACCACCAGGGTGGCGATGGCCACCACTAGGAAGACCTGCGGCACAGAAACTCCCAACGTCAGCAGCAGTGACGTGACCAAGGCGGACATCACCATGAAGGCGGCATTCATTATGTTGTTGGAGGCAATGACCCGTGCCCGTTCGGCGTCGGTGCTGCGGACCTGCAACAGGGCGTATAGCGGCACGATGTAAAGGCCGCCGCAAATGGATAGTCCAAGCAGGTCGGCCAGAATACGCCAGTTAGACAGATGAGACAGAAACGACGTCAATGTCGCTAAGGTTTGTGGGGGCTCGGCCTCGGGCGTGACGGACAGCCAAAAATCAAAGGCGAACAGCGCCATGCCCAAGGCGGCAAAGGGCACATATTTGGGCGAGACCACGCCCTTCAGCAATCGTCCACACAGGACCGAGCCGCCGCCGATGCCGATGGAAAATACCGTCAGCATGGCGGTGACCCCATGCTCGTCAACGGCCAGTACGTTCTTGGCCAAGGCGGGAAATTGCGACAGATAGGTCGCGCCAATCAGCCAGAACCACGAAATGCCCAGCACGGCCAGAAACAATTCCCTATGCCGCCTCGTCATCGCCAGGATGTCGTGGGTGGCGGCGACAAAATTGGCGGTGATGCGAATGGCGGGATCGCCCGCATGGGCCTTGGGCAGGAACAGACTGGCGGCAAATCCGCCACAAGCCAACGCCAGCATCAGGCCGGAGACGATCAGGACGCCGTCCTCGGTCAAGATCAGAACCCCGCCCGCGATGGTGCCGATCAGAATGGCTAGGAAGGTGCCGCCTTCGATCAGGGCGTTGCCGTCGATCAGATCGTCTTCATGCAGATATTCCGGCAAAACGGAATATTTCAACAGGCCGAAGATGGTGGAGTGCGCACCCAGCAGAAACAACACGCTCATCATGCCTATGACGCTGGAGGCGGATAGGGACCAGGCCGCCAACGCGGCGATGATCATTTCCGCAAGTTTTGTCGCGCGCATGACCGCGCTTTTCTCGTAGCGGTCGGCAAGTTGGCTGGTGGTGGCCGAAAATAGGAAATACGGCAGAATGAACAAACCGGCGGATGCCGTTACCAGGATTTGGGGATTTAAGCCCGATTGATCGCCCAATCGGAATATCACCAAAATCACCATGGCATTCTTAAACAGGTTGTCATTCACCACCCCAAAGAACTGCGCAATGAATAGGGGGAGGAGTTGACGGGAAGAGAGCAGTGAGGGTATTCCCGAGGACATGAGGCACTCCTTGCCGGACTTGTTTTAACCTGTATTTCCCGCAGACCAGCTGCGACCTTACATGCCATGATCGGTCAGAGGACGTGTGAGTTTGTCTCTCCGTAGCCTAAATATCGCAATTCCTCTTTGCGATATACATGGCTGCGTCGTCTTCTGTCACCGCGTCCATTTCTCGCCTCGAAAAGCAACGTTGTCAGGTCATGGAAACCTTGGGTCATAAGGGAAATCCGGCTTTAAACCGCGCCACCCATTAAGCCGCGCCACCCATTAAGCCGCGCCACCCATTAAGCCGCGCCACACTGTCCGCGATGACGCAGCAGATGGTCAGCCAGGACAATGGCCAGCATGGCCTCGGCTACTGGGACGGCTCGGATGGCGACACAGGGGTCGTGGCGACCCTTGGTGACCACATCGACGGCGTTGCCGTGGCGGTCGATGCTTTTGACCGGGATCAGCAGCGAGCTGGTGGGCTTGACCGCCAACCGCGCGACAATGTCTTGGCCGGTGCTGATGCCGCCCAGAATGCCGCCCGCATGATTGGACAGAAACAGCGGCTGTCCGTCGTTGCCGGGGACCATCGGGTCGGCATTGTCCTCACCGAATAGGGCGGCCGCGCCGAAGCCTTCGCCGATTTCCACGCCTTTGACGGCGTTGATGCTCATCATCGCTTTGGCGATATCGGCGTCGAGCTTGTCGTAAACCGGCGCGCCCAACCCAACAGGGACATTGGAAGCCGACACCTCGACCACGCCGCCCACCGACGAGCCGCGCTTGCGCACGCTGTCCAATTGGGCCTCCCAGCGGATGGCGGCATGGGCGTCGGGACACCAGAACGGGTTGGTGGCGCACTGGCTCCAATCCCAATGGGCGCGATCGATGGCATCCACGCCCATTTTGACCATGGCGCCGCGCAAGGCGACACCGCCGGGAACCAAGGCGTTCAAAACGATTCTGGCAACGGCTCCGACGGCGACCCGCATGGCGGTTTCACGCGCCGAGGACCGTCCGCCGCCGCGATAATCGCGGATGCCATATTTCTGCTCATAAACCCAATCAGCATGGCCGGGGCGGAAGGTGTCCTTGATCTCGCCGTAGTCCTTGGAGCGTTGATCGGTGTTTTGGATGATCAGACCAATGGGGGTTCCGGTGGTCTTGCCCTCGAACACGCCCGAGACGATTTGGACCAAATCGTCTTCATGGCGCTGGGTGGTGAAGCGGTTCTGACCGGGACGGCGGCGATCCAGCCACGGTTGCAGGTCGGCCTCGCAAAGCGGCAGCAACGGCGGCACCCCATCGATCACCGCGCCGATGGAGGGGCCGTGGCTCTCGCCCCAAGTGGTGAAACGAAACAGATGGCCGAAGCTGTTGCCGCTCACCGCCTTTAGTCCTTGGAGACGGTCAAATCGGGGGCGTCGGGATGCTTCATGCCGACCACATGGTAGCCGCAATCCACATGATGATTCTCGCCGCTGACACCCGACGACAGGTCGGACAGTAGATAAAGACCAGCGCCGCCGATATCCTCGAGGGTGACGTTGCGGCGCATGGGGCTGTTGTACTGGTTCCACTTCAAGATATAGCGGAAGTCGCCAATGCCCGATGCGGCCAGGGTCTTGATCGGCCCCGAGGACAACGAATTCACCCGAATGTTCTGCCCGCCGAAATCGCACGCCAAATAGCGCACGCTGGCTTCCAGGGCGGCTTTGGCCACGCCCATGACGTTGTAATGGGGCATCACCCGCTCGGCGCCCAAATAGGACATGGTCAGCAGCGAGCCGCCGTTGGGCATCATGGTGGCGGCGCGACGGGCCACCGAGGTGAAGGAATAAACGGAAATGTGCATGGAGGTCAGGAAGTTTTCCAGACTGGTGTCGGCGTAATTGCCGCGCAATTCTTCCTTGTCGGAATAGCCGATGGCGTGAACCACGAAGTCCAAGTCGCCCCATTTCTCTTTCAGGTGGGCAAACACGGAATCGATCGATGCCTCGTCGCTGACGTCACAGGGCAAAACGATGGAGGAACCGGCCTCTTCGGCCAAGGGTCTGACGCGCTTTTCCAGGGCTTCGCCTTGATAGGTAAAAGCGAGTTCGGCCCCATGCTGGCGAGCCATCTTGGCGATGCCCCAAGCGATGGACCGATCATTGGCGACACCCATGACAAGACCTTTCTTGCCGGCCATCAGGGGAGCGGAAATATTCATAAGAACCTCATATCTGCGGTGATTTCTTTTAATCGTAAGGCCTATATAGTACAGGAAATAGGGGATAAGCCACAACATTTCGGGGGTTGCCCATGGGTTTCCGTTTGCCACGATCGTCACAGCTCAAAGCGGCTCTTCACGCCGCCCCCGGCTTTGCCCGCTACGTGATCGCGCGTTATCGCAAGGATCACGCGTCAAGCGTTGCCGCGTCCTTGGCCTACACATCGTTGTTGTCGCTTGTTCCGTTGATGGCTATTGGTCTGGGAATGCTGGCAGTTTTTCCCGTTTTCAGCCCTCTCAGGGTGCAGATCGAAGCGTGGCTATTTACCAATTTCGTTCCCGCCGTGGGCGAGGTTCTCAAGGATCAGGTCGGCAATTTCATCGGCAACGCCGGACGTCTTAGCGCCGCCGGGATCATTGGTTTGGTGGTGACCGCCGTCATGCTGCTTGTGACCATTGAAACCTCGTTCAACACTATTTTCCGCGTGGACCGACCGCGTTCCGCGCTGTCACGGCTTCTGGTCTATTGGACCATGATGACGCTGGGGCCGTTGTTAGTGGGGGCGTCCTTGTCCGTTCAAGGCTATTTGGCGACGTTGACGCTGTGGCAACAGAGTATGACCGTCACCGATCATCTGGCGGCTTTGTTGCCGACGATCCTGTCGATCATGGTGTTCGCGGTGATGTTTGCCGCCATTCCCAATCGACAAGTGCCGTTCAAGGACGCTTTGACCGGCGGCGTGATCGGCGGATTGTTGTTTGCTGTTTTGCGGTGGGGGTTCGCCTACTACATTACCAGCTCGGGAGCTTACGCCAGCGTATACGGTGCGGTTGCCGCCGTTCCCATCGTGTTGTTTTGGATGTTCCTGTCGTGGGTGGTGGTGTTGGTCGGCGCCGAGATTACCGCCTCGCTATCGG
Source organism: uncultured Rhodospirillaceae bacterium (assembly GCA_903924765.1). Taxonomy (GTDB): domain Bacteria; phylum Pseudomonadota; class Alphaproteobacteria; order Rhodospirillales; family Magnetospirillaceae; genus CAIYCT01. The sequence continues at coordinate 10,854 of CAIYCT010000396.1, forward strand.
AATGGCGGGCGGGATTCGCCCTGCACGCTAAAGCAGCGAGCGGCGAACGGCGTTTGGCGGTGGCGTTGGAAGTGTTGGCAAGTTTGAATGACGCCGCGCGCAAGGGCAGCGGCGGAATCGGCAGGAACACGCTGTTGGCGGAAACCGCCGCCAGCGAAGCGGATTTGATGGCGGTAATGCGCAGGCTTTATGTCATCGGCTATGCCGCTCCCAGCAATAAGGGGCGGATACTACTGGCGCGGGATTTGACCACTGTCAGCCTCCACGATCTGATCCATGCGCTGGATCTGGGGCTGGGCTTGGATGATCGAGTGGCGCCCGACGCGCCGTGGCGGGAACGGGTGCTGCCTTTGCTGGCTTTGGCCCATGAAGGCATGGGAAAAGCCTTGGACGTGACGCTGGCAGAGGTATTCGCCGTTTGAATCTTTTGGAAACGGGACGGAATGATGTTTCAGGAATGGCAAGATAATTTCGAACAAAAACTGGTTTCCACCCTCAAGGGGTTTAATGGCCTGCTGCACATTTTGTTGGCCATCGCCTTGGTTGTGGCGAGCGTTCTGATTGTTTGGCAGTTTTCGTTGGAAGTGGTGGATTCCTTGCGCTTGGGTCAATTGGCGCGCGGCTTTTTGCATGCCCTGGGAACTTTGTTCATCGTCTGGACGCTGTCCAGTTTGATCTCGGCTGAAATCGAGTATGTGGCCACCTCGCGCTTTCATCTGCGAGTGTTCATTGAAGTGGCGATGATCACGTTATTACGCCAGTTGATCGTCGAACCTGTCCAGGTCGTGGCTGGCACCGATGCCAATTCCGAGATTAGTCTGTGGCATTACGGGATGTTGCTAGGCGCGATCTTGGTGGTGGGGGTTGTTCACCGCTTGGTCGGCGATTTTAGGGGGCGGTCAAGTTAAGACTGCCATTAAGAATTAATGTATAATCAAGTCAACTCAGCGGTGCCTAAAAGTGCGTGCCGGCCTACTTTCTATTAATTAGAGTTAATCTGATGTTATTAGAACTGTAATGATATCGATAAATTAATGACCGTAGATTAGAACAATTATAAAGAAAATACAATTTTAGCGAATGACCTTTTTATATTAGGTAAATTGGGTCGTAAGTTGATAAAAAATTATTTATGCTAACTTCACTAGCAAAATGGTTAGGCCAGGGGATGAAACAACGCGGGTCAACGCGCAGATATTTAGTCGTCCGTGAAAAACCCCGATTCAGTTTTCATCCACAACCAGCGGGTGGTTTTGGGGCAGGATTGATGTTCGGATCATCACCCAGATTAAGGCCAACAAAA
>CAIYCT010000397.1 GCA_903924765.1 uncultured Rhodospirillaceae bacterium
ACAATCATCATGTTGCGTCAGCAGTTTAACGAAGCCTTGAAGGCCGCCATGCTGTCCAAGGATTCGCGTACGGTGTCTTGCCTGCGAATGATTTTGGCGGCGCTCAAGGACAAGGACATCGCCACCCGCCCTAAGGGACTAGCGGACGGAATCGGCGAGGACGAAATTTTGGCCCTGCTGCAAACCATGGTCAAACAGCGCCGCGAAAGCATGGCGCTTTACCTACAAGGCGGCCGTCAGGATCTGGTTGACCAAGAACAGGGCGAGATCACCATCATCGAGAAATTCCTGCCCGCCCAATTGGACGAGGCCGAAGCCGCCGCCATCGTCGCCCAATTGGTGACCGAACTTGGCGCGTCCAGCATCAAGGACATGGGCCGGGTGATGGCGGCGCTGAAAGAACGCTATACCGGACGCATGGATTTCGCCAAGGCCGGGGCCTTGGTCAAGGCGGCTTTGGGATAAGGATCCCATAGGAAAGGTCAAATGGCATTTCCAAGCGGTTTTCTCGACGAGCTTAGATCGCGCGTCCGCCTGTCTTCGGTGGTTGGGCGGCATGTGAAGCTTGTGCGCAAGGGCCGCGAATATCATGGCCTGTGCCCATTCCACAACGAAAAGACCCCCAGCTTCTCGGTCAATGAGGATAAGGGGTTCTTCCATTGCTTCGGCTGCGGCGCCCATGGCGACGCCATCGCCTTCGAGATGCGGGTCGGCAACATGTCCTTCACCGACGCGGTGGAAAGGCTTGCCGCCGATGCCGGATTGGAAGTGCCGCAAGCCACTCCGGAGGACCGCCACGCCCAATCCCGCCGGGCTTCGCTGCATGACGCCATGGAGGCAGCCACCGCCTTCTACGAGGCGCAATTGCGCCAAGCTATTGGCCGCGAAGGATTGGCCTATCTGAAGAACCGGGGCTTAAGCGACGAGACCATCGCCCGCTTCCGCCTAGGCTGGTCGCCGGACAATCGCTACGCCCTTAAATCCACCTTGATGACCGAGCAACTGCCCGAAGCCTTGCTGATCGAAGCGGGTTTGCTGAAAAAGCCCGAAGGCGACAGCGGCTCGTTCGACATGTTCCGGGGCCGGGTGATGTTTCCCATCGCCGACCGACGGGGCCGGGTCATCGCTTTTGGCGCTCGCACTCTTGGCGACGGTCAGCCAAAGTATCTGAATTCACCCGACACGCCATTGTTCCACAAGGGCCGCACCTTGTACGCCCTATCCCTGGCCCGCGAGGTGGCCGCCAAAGCCAATCAGGTGGTGGCTGTCGAGGGCTATATGGACGTGATCGCCCTGCATCAGGCGGGATTCACCGACGCCGTAGCGCCGTTGGGCACCGCCTTGACCGAGGAACAGATCGAGGAATTGTGGAAGCTGGCCGACGAACCCATTTTGTGCTTCGACGGCGATAACGCCGGACAGCTGGCCATGGAACGGGCCTCGGCGCGCTGCCTGCCGATCTTGCGGCCTGGAAAGTCGTTGCGCTTCGCCGTGCTGCCCGCCGCCGACGATCCCGACAGCCTGATCCGCGCCAAGGGCAACGCCGCCATGAAAGCCGTACTGGACTCGGCCCAACCGTTGATCGACGTGGTCTGGAAGCAACGGATCGAGGGCCAAGCCCTGGACACGCCCGAACGCCGCGCCGCCGCCGAGAAGGATTTGCTGGACCAAGCGCATGAAATCGCCGACGAAACCGTACGCCGCCAATATATCCAAACCTTAAAAGACCGGCTGTACACCCAGTTCCGCCCTCCGCGCGTCTTTACCCCTGGCGTCGGAAAACGCCCGTTTTTTAAAGCTCCCAGCGGCTCGGAAGCAGGCATGCGCGGCCCCGATGGTCGGCTGCCGGGGATCGGACGGCCCAAGCCGCCAAACCCGCGCGGGGGCGGTCAAGAGAAACTGCTCTTGTCAATTCTGCTTTCCCACCCCATCCTTATAGAATCGGTGGCCGATCAACTGGGACAAACCGAATTTGCAAATTCCGATCTTGACAAAGTAAGATGCGGGATTCTAAAGCACGCTGAGACGGCTCACGGTCTGGACGGAGAGGGCCTGTACGCGCTATTGCGTTCGGACGGGTTGGGTGTTCTGTTAGACCCGCTGCTGGAAGCGGACGAATATCGAATTTGCCGGGACCAAACCGACAAAGACGCGATGGTAGTTTGGGAGCACGTATTTACTCTGGGAACGCGGCACAGCTTACAAACCGATGTGGGCAAAGCGATCGAACGTCTGGGGCAAGAGACGTCCGACGCCAATTGGACTCGCCTTATGGCGATGATGACCAGTTCGGCCAAGAGTATTGAATATGAGGATAAGGACTGAGGCGATTCCTCTTCAGTCCCCACAAAAGAAGGTGGTGGTAAACAATGGCGACCAAGACGCAAAGCACGGCAGAAAACACCGAAGCTACAGACGAAAATTTGGAAGGCCCCCTGCTCGACACGCTGGGCGTCGCCGTCAAGAAGATGGTGGCCCGTGGACGCGAGCGCGGCTACGTCACCTATGATGAACTGAACACCGCCCTGCCGCCCGACGAAGTCTCGTCCGAGCAGATCGAAGACACTATGGCCATGCTGTCCGAAATGGGCATCAACGTGGTCGAGAACGAAGAGACCGACGAAGCCGCCCCCGAGGCCGCCGAGGAAAGCGATAGCGAAAGCTTCTCGGGCAGCGGCAACGTGGATGAAGAGGATCTGGGCCGCACCGACGATCCCGTGCGCATGTATCTGCGCGAAATGGGGTCGGTCGAGCTGCTGTCGCGCGAAGGCGAAATCGCCATTGCCAAGCGCATCGAAGCCGGTCGCGAGCTGATGATCGGCGGCATCTGCGAAAGCCCGCTGACCATCCGCGCCTTGATCGAGTGGCACGATTCTTTACGCGACGGCAAGATGCTGCTGCGCGACATCATCGATCTTGACGCCACCTACGGCTCGGACATCGAAGAACAACTGGCCGAAGTGGAAGCCATCGAGAGCGGTGAGGCCGTGGCCGAGCCTGAGGGCGAACCCGCCGAGGACGCGCCTGCTGGCGAGGAGGGGGAAAACCCCGAAGCCCCTGTCGCCGATCTGGACGCCGACAGCGATGAAGGCGAGGAGAACTCTATCTCGCTGGCGGCCATGGAATTGGAGCTGATGCCCAAGGTTCTGTCCATGTTCGAGGCCATCGACGCCACCCATTCCAAGATGGAAAAGGTGCAAAAGGAACGCATCGCCGCTTTGTCCAAGGGCGAAGCCGTTCCCGCCAACGTCGAGAAGAAATACAATAAGCTGAAGGCCGAAATGGTCGAACTGATGGAAGGCGTGCATCTGAACAACGCCCGCATCGAGCAGTTGGTCGATCAAATGAACGGCCTGAACAAGCGCCTGATGATGCTGGAAGGCCGCCTGTTGCGGTTGGCCGAAAGCAGCAAAGTCAAGCGTCAGGACTTCCTTGACGCCTA
>CAIYCT010000398.1 GCA_903924765.1 uncultured Rhodospirillaceae bacterium
GACCCGAATATCACCTGTTTCTATTTCACCCGAAGCAGCGTCCATTTTTAGCCCCGAAAATAATCGCTATCACACTGATTCTTATAGCAGAATTACGCTATTTCGTCACGGAAACCTTGGGTCATATGGGAAATCCGGGACAGGATTTCACCCAAGGCCATGGCGAACATCGGGATGGGATGCCCATGGCCGGAAGGGCTGGAATAGCGCGCCGCATCATAGGCCTCTTGGTATTTCTGAATATTCAGAAGGCTATGGATAAGGACCACCACGTCGCCGTAGTTAGGAAAACACAGATCCACGTACCCGTCGAGGAAGTCGCTGCGATTCAACCTGGAAAGCTCCATCATTTGATGGACGAAATGGATCAACGATGGCGATTTGGGCGGAGTCACCTCCCGCGCCTTGTCCGCGTCCAGGAAGCTTCGTTCGATGATCGACGCCAATTTTTGGCCTTTTGCGATTTTGAAGGCCGTCCACCAATCGAACACCTGACGCTGAAATAAATCCAATTCCTCGGCAGACATCTGAGTGATTTTTTGATGCAAAGCCGGAAGCTCGTCCCACGAATCCAAAACCGGAAAAGGCGGATTGCCCATGGCCCGGTCATCGACCAAGAAATCGTGGCGAAGGGAGATGGGGATCGCGCCCGTCTCCAAGGCGTCGAACAGACGGATGGTTTCCGCCGCCGAGCCTCTGGGAATCAAAGCGAATTTTGCGTTCTCCATCAGCGCCGCATAGGTCGCCGCGCCATATCCGGCCGCCCATCCCGGCGTGCCAATGATGGTTGCGGGAAGCGAATGCCGCTTGACCACATCGACCATCCGGGTGCGGTCGTCTCCTTCGTAATTGGGATCGGTCATGATGAACCCGACAAAGAACATATCCATGGAGCGTAAGGATGTGGGCATCAGATCGGCCAAGGGAACCGAGGCCATTCCGTAGCGATTGCCGCCCGGCATCCAATGAACTCCCTGACAGCGCGACCCTTCCGGAAGGGTCAGCAAATCGCGGTACCAATAGACGCGGATGACATAATCCACGTCAGGGTACAGGGTATGGTCGCATTGCGAGTTTTCATCGCCCATGTGCAACAGACCGACATTGCGACAGCCTTGAGCGATGGCAGTGCGTACGCATGGCATCATGTCGTCGTTATGGGACAGGTAAAGCGCGTTCCCGATGATCGGCACCGCATCGCCTTCTCGGATGGGAACGAAACGCCAGAACCGGCTGAGACCCGAAAAGAAGTTGGTCTTGAGGAATTCCGATTCCATCAAACCGTCCAGCGTTTTCTGCCAAACTATAACGGGCAGAATGTCGCCACCGTACTTCCGACGAAGATCAGAACCGCTTTTCATGATTTCCCCCCCTTATGCTCGCCTACAAAAGTTTGAATAACATGCCACTTGTAGCCTAACAAGCGCGTCAGCCGAGCAAAACCAAATTTGGGCAAATCCCTCATTCCTTGCAACGGTATTAAGTTAACATCCGAGCGCTCTTCTGATAGAGGTGACGGGACACCCTTTCTTGGCGATAGCTTAGGTATGGGAAAAGACAGAACTATTAAGACCCGTTTCACGCGTGGGCCCCTCGATTTTAGTAAGGTGGGAATATGTCGGAAGAGCAGAGCGCTAGCCCCCCCCCCAAGACCCCCAATCCTCGCCGACCATAAGTTTGAATGAACTTGCCGATATCGAAGCTGTCTTGCGGCAAAACTTCGCGGCCTTCCGAAACAAAAACCAACATTTCGAAGCCCTGAACTACGCGCAAACCTTGCTGAAAAGCTGCGCCAGTTCTCCGATTTTCTGGATGGAATATGGTCGAATCCTCAAACATCTGGGCATTGCCGAACACGCATTATTCAGTTTCCGGCAGGCTCAAGCGCTCAATCCGGCGAATGTCCTGCCGCCGATGCTGATCGGTCATTTCCTGATCGAAAGCGTCAACGGCTTCAAGTCCGCCACCCGTGGCTATGCCGACACGATTGATCCATGGGCACTGCGCTCAGAC
>CAIYCT010000399.1 GCA_903924765.1 uncultured Rhodospirillaceae bacterium
GACGGCACGGTCATTACCGCCAATGAGAATTTCTTAAAGGTGATTGGCTACAGTCTTGAGGAAGCCCGAGGCAAGCACCATTCCCTGTTCGTGGACCCTGCCTACGCCAACAGCGCCGAATACCGCGAATTTTGGGCCAAGCTCAATCGCGGGGATTTTGAACTGGCGCAGTTCAAGCGCATTGCCAAAGGCGGGCGCGAGGTGTGGCTTGAAGCGTCGTACAATCCGGTTTTGGATTCCAGCGGCAAGCCTTACAAAGTGGTCAAGATCGCCACCGACGTGACCAAGTCCAAAATGGAATATGCCGAACTGTTGGGCAAGGTCAACGCCATCGACAAAGCGCAAGGGATGATCGAATTCAATCTGGATGGCACGGTGATCTCCGCCAATCAGAATTTCCTGAACGTCATCGGCTATCGTCTGGACGAGATCAAGGGCAAGCACCATTCCATGTTCGTCGACACCGATTATGCCAACAGCTCGGATTACCAGGCTTTCTGGGCCAAGCTCAATCGTGGCGAATACGATTCCAATCAATATAAGCGCATCGCCAAGGGCGGCAAAGCCGTGTGGATTCAGGCGTCGTACAACCCCATTCTGGATTTGAACGGCAAACCTTACAAGGTGGTCAAATTCGCCACCGACATCACCAAGCAGGTGGAAATGTTCTCCAATCTCAAGCGCATGATCGACACCAACTTCGCCGAAATCTAAGGGGCGGTGGAACGGTCGGGCCAGCGCTCCAACACCGCAAACGAAGCGGCGGGCATGGCGTCGTCCAACGTGCAGACGGTGGCGTCGGCGTCAGAGGAATTGTCCAGCTCGGTACGGGAAATTTCCGAAAGCATGGCCAAATCCCGCGCCGCCACCGACGAAGCCTACTCTCAAGTGGTCGGCGCCAACGACGCCACCAACCGCCTGACCGAAGCGGCCCGCTCCATGGGCGGCATCGTCGATTTGATCCGCACCATCGCCAGCCAGATCAACATGCTGGCCTTGAACGCCACCATTGAATCGGCTCGGGCGGGCGATGCCGGCAAAGGCTTCGCCGTGGTCGCCACCGAGGTCAAGCATCTGGCCAAGCAAGTGGCCGACGCCACCGCGAAAATCTCGGAAGAAATTGACGGCATTCAAACCGTGTCGGGCGACGTCAGCACCGCTCTAACCAGCATCAATCACGCCATCGAAGGGGTGAGGGAATACGTCTCGGCCACTGCCGGAGCAGTGGAAGAGCAAAGCGCCGTCACCCGTGAGATGTCGTCCAACATGCAAGCCGCAGCAACGTCGGTGGGCGGCATCAGTAAAGACATCGGCGAAATCGTTACCGCCATCAGCCAAGTGTCGAGCGCAGTGTCCAAGACCAAGGAAGCCGCGCAAGTGCTGGCAAGATGATCGATCCCTGGCTATGATGCCCCCGATAAAATTATGGGGGCATCATGGCGTTGAAAGAGGAAGACGGCATTCGGACCGTTGGGGTCAACGGGACGGAATTCAAATTCGAGCGCGGTCCGGTCGATAAGGTCGGCCGCATGGTGCGCGACAAGGAAATCGTCGCTCTGTGGATCACACCCCTGAAAGCCAGCACCGGCTTTCTGGCCACGGCCACCGTCAATGAATTCAATGACGGTGTTCTGTATGGCCCGTCCTCGGTGCCAGGCACCTTCAGCGATTTCGCCGGAGCCGCCGCCACCGAAGTGACGGTGCGCTGGCTGGAGCTGACCAACGAACATCTGGCGCGCAAATTAAAACGCCAACGGGAATGGATCGCCATCTCCGCCGGTCTTCTGGCTGTGGCGGGCATCTTGGCCATCGCCTTCAGGGGCATGTAAATGGCTGTGGGATTGCTGCTTTCCGCCTGGATCATGGTCGCCGCCGACGGGCCTCAGGTGCGGGCTGTCATTCCCGCCGATCACGCCTGTTCGGAAATCGCGGTGGTCGCCGATCACCGCCCCATCGTTTTGACGGATCGAACCGCGCCGGATCAGGACTTCCCCATTCATGTTTGTGCCGCCGACGTGTCCAAGGACGCGATCGAGATCAACCTAGCCTTCGATGGTCAAAACGAGCGGTTGAAGGTCATGGGTGCCCGGCCCAAGCGCATCGTGGTGTTGGGTGACACCGGTTGCCGCATAAAGGGGGAAACCATTCAGGCTTGCACTAACCCCAAGGCTTGGCCGCTGGCAACCATCGCCAAGTCCGCCGCCGCCGAGCATCCCGATTTGGTCATCCATGTGGGCGATTATCATTACCGCGAGACGCCGTGCCCCGAAGGCGATATCCGCTGCACCGGCTCGCCCTGGGGCGACAATTGGGCCACGTGGCAGGCGGACTTCATTGATCCCGCCGAACCGTTGCTGAGCGCGGCCCCCTGGGTCATGGTGCGGGGCAATCATGAAGAATGTCGCCGCGCCGGTCGTGGCTGGTCGGCGTTGCTGGCCCCAGTCCCGTTACAAGACGGTAAATGTCTGGACGCTCATCCGCCTTATCGGGTCGATTTGGGCGGGTATAGTCTGTTTGTGATCGACGACAACGACGCCACCGACTTTCTTGCCAACAGCGCCGCCGCCGCTCGCTTGGGCAAGGATCTTGCCACTATCCCCACCGATCAGCCGGTGTGGCTGCTGACCCATCATCCCTGGCATGCGGTGGTCAAGTCCGTGCTGGGCGTGGTTGAAGGCAGCAATGCCACTTTGAGTGAAGCCTTGGGGGCGGGAAATTCTCTGCCGTCCTCGGTTCAGTTTTTACTTTCCGGTCATGTTCATGTTTGGCAGGTGGAGAATTTCGCGCAAGGCAGGCCGCCGCAATTGATCGCGGGCACTGGCGGCGATGTGTTGGATACAGGCGTCCCGGCCGATCTGGCCGGATTAATCAGCGGCGGTTGGGCGATACATGACGGTCATTCCGCCACGTCGTTCGGCTACGCGGTGATGGAACGCCAGAAGAGCGGCTGGACCGTGGTGGCGCACAAACCCGATGGCTCGGTTCTGGAGCAATGCCGATTGGATCACGGCCGAATCGATTGCCAGCAGTGATATAGACTCATTTGGCGAAGTGATCGCTTGACAGGCTCGTCACGATGGGTATATTTGCCGCCTTTCGCGCTGTGGGTCATCCATTGGCGCGAGTCGTTTTTTTGATAGGGTATACGTGTCATGTTCGCAGTCATCCAAACCGGCGGCAAGCAATACAAGGTCGCCAAAGACGACGTGATCCGCGTCGAACGTCTGGCCGGAGACGAAGGCAGCCAGATCGTTCTGGATCAGGTTTTGCTGGTCGGCGATAAGATCGGCGCTCCCATCGTGTCGGGCGCTTCTGTCACCGCCACCGTCGTTGCGCAGGCACGCGGCCCCAAGGTCATCATTTTCAAGAAGCGCCGTCGGCAGAATTCTCGCCGCAAGAACGGCCATCGCCAGGATCTGACCATCCTGCGCATTACTGACATCAAGGAGTAAGTCATGGCTCACAAGAAAGCAGGCGGTTCCTCACGCAACGGTCGCGACTCGGAAGGTCGGCGCTTAGGCTTGAAGAAGTTCGGCGGCGAAGTGGTTCTGCCCGGCAATATCATCATGCGTCAGCGCGGTACCCAGTTCTATCCCGGCATCAATGTGGGCATGGGCCGCGATCACACGCTGTTCGCCACCGTTGCCGGCACGGTCAGCTTCCGCCACAAGGCCAATGACCGCACCTTCATCAACGTCGATCCGCTTCCCGCCGAGGCTGCCGAATAGGCTGTTCCTTATCAAGGCGCGAGAGTTGCTGATTTCGGGGGAACGGTGATCCGTTCCCCCGTTTGCTTTTTGGGTCCAAAGTCATGAAATTTCTCGATCAGGCGAAAATCTTCATTCAAAGCGGCAATGGCGGCGCCGGGTCGTGCAGCTTCCGCCGCGAGAAGTATATCGAGTTCGGCGGTCCCGACGGCGGCGACGGTGGACGCGGCGGCGATGTCATCGTCGAATGCGTGGACAATCTCAACACCCTGATCGATTACCGCTATCGCCAGCACTTCAAGGCCGAGATCGGCCATCACGGCCAGGGTCGCAACAAGACCGGGGCCAAAGGGGCCGACGTGGTGTTCAAGGTGCCGGTGGGCACCCAAATCCTGGACGAGGACCGCGAGCACGTTCTAGCCGACCTGACTGAAGCGGGCACCCGCCTCGTCATGCTGAAAGGCGGCGATGGCGGTTTTGGCAATGCTCATTATAAAACCTCGACCAATCAAGCCCCTAGGCGCGCAGACGAGGGCTGGCCGGGTCAAGAACGTTGGGTGTGGTTGCAATTGAAGTTGATCGCCGATGGCGGTTTGATCGGCCTGCCCAATGCGGGCAAAAGCACGTTCCTGGCGGCGGTGACCCGGGCGCGGCCCAAGATCGCCGATTATCCCTTCACCACTCTGCACCCCAATCTGGGCGTGGCTCGCATCGGCGAGCAGGAATTCATTTTGGCTGACATCCCAGGTTTGATCGAAGGCGCCCATGAAGGCGCGGGCATTGGCGACCGCTTCTTGGGTCATATCGAACGCTGCCGGGTGCTGCTGCATTTGGTGGATGGCACCGATCCCGATCCGGCGGAAAGCTGGCGGATCATTCGCGGCGAACTGGCGGCCTATGGCGGCGGTCTGGATGAAAAGCCGGAAGTGTTGGCACTCAATAAATGCGACGCTTTGACCCCGGAAGAAATCAAGGAGCGCAAAAAGGCGCTGGAAAAGATCAGCGGCGCGAAAGTCTTTCCGTTGTCGGGCGTGTCGGGCGTCGGCCTGAAATCGGTGCTGGGCGCGCTGCTCGAGCACATCTTGGCGGCGCGGGGCGAAAATCCCGGCGTGTTGGCCGCTTCGGCCTCGGTGGGACGGGCCAAACGTCCGGCCCAGATGGTCGAATCGCCATGGGACGCCGAAGGCGACGATGACGATTGGGATGAGGAATACGAAGCCGAAGATGGGGACGAAGAGGATGACGAATCTTAGTCTTTTTTGCAGCCCTCGCCGGGCGCAGGCTTCCGCCTGCTTGGCCGCCGCCTCAATGGCGGCTGGGTATGTGCCTAAATGATTGGAACATGTCCGTCCCCGATTGCCTCCGCCCGCCGTCTGGTGATCAAGGTGGGCTCGTCGCTGCTGGTGGATCAAGACAGCGGCGCGATCCATCGCAAATGGATGGAAGCCTTGGCGGTGGATATCGCCCGCTGTCGCGTCCGGGGTCAGGAGATCATCGTGGTGTCGTCAGGCGCGGTGGCAGCGGGACGGCGGCATCTGAAACTGACACCTCCGTTGAGCTTGGACGAAAAACAGGCGGCGGCGGCGACCGGACAAATCCGTTTGGCCCATGCATGGCAGGAAATTCTGGCCGCTCACGGCATCACCGTGGCGCAGATCCTGCTGACCATCGAGGATTCGGAAGATCGCCAGCGCTACATCAACGCCCGCAATACGCTGGAAACCTTGGTGAAGTTGAAAGCCGTGCCGGTGATCAACGAGAACGACACCGTGGCCACGGCGGAAATCCGTTTTGGCGACAATGATCGGTTGGCGGCGCGGGTGGCGCAAATGTCCGGCGCCGACGCTCTGGTGCTATTTTCCGATATCGACGGCCTGTACACCGCCGATCCGCGCAAGAATCCCGACGCACGTTTTATTACCGAGGTCCATGATCTGACCGACGAAATCGAGTCCATGGCGGGCAATCCCGGCTCGGCTTATGGGTCGGGCGGCATGGTGACCAAATTGGCGGCGGCGCGCATTTGCTTGGCGGCGGGGTGCAAGATGGCCATCGCGTTGGGCTCACCGCTTAATCCATTGGAGCGCGTCGAACAGGGCGAGCGCTGCACTTGGTTCATCCCGAAGACCGAACCCAAGGCCAGCCGCAAGCGTTGGATCCAGGGATCGCTGTCGCCTGCCGGATCGCTGATGCTGGATGACGGCGCGGTCAAGGCTCTTGCCCGAGGCGGCAGTCTCTTGCCCGCTGGCATCACCATGATCGACGGCGACTTCCAGGTGGGCGACTGCGTGCTGATCCGCGACCGGCACAACCGCGTGTTGGGCCGGGGACTGGCCGCCTATCCGGCCGCCGACGCGATCAAGATCATCGGACGAAAATCCACGGAATTCGAAGCGATTTTGGGGTATCGTGGCCGGGATGAATTGATCCATCGTGACGATCTGGCGTTAGGGGGGTGAGATGAGCGCTGACTTGAACCAAGTGATGATGGATCTTGGCCGCAGGGCTCGTCATGCCTCGGGCTTGTTGGCGCAGATAGACACCGAAACCAAGAACAAAGCCCTGATCCAAGCGGCCAAGGGCTTGCGTGGGCAAGCAGCAGCCATCAAGGCGGCCAACCATATTGACATGGAAGCGGGACGAGCCAAAGGCCTGGACAAGGCCCAACTCGACCGGCTGATGCTGGACGATAAACGCATCGAGGCAATGGCCAAGGGTCTGGAAGACATCGCCGCTTTGCCCGATCCGGTGGGCCGAGTACTGGATGCCTGGGACCGTCCAAACGGTTTGCACATTGAACGGGTGGCTGTGCCGTTGGGGGTGATTGGCATCATTTACGAAAGCCGACCCAACGTGACCGTTGACGCGTCGGCCCTGTGTTTGAAATCAGGCAATGCGGCGATCCTGCGCGGCGGCTCGGAGAGCTTTCATTCCTCGTCGGCCATCTTGGCCGCCTTCCATGCGGGCTTGGATATGGCGGGCATCGATCGCGAGGTCATCCAGATGGTGCCCACGCCTGACCGGGCTGCGGTGGGCATTTTGCTGACCATGACCGACTACGTGGATGTGCTGGTGCCGCGCGGCGGCAAATCGTTGATCGCGCGGGTGCGGGCCGAAAGCCGAATTCCATTGTTTCAGCATCTGGACGGCAATTGCCACACCTACGTGGAAGAGTCGGCCCCGGTGGAGATGGTCCGCAAGGTGGTGATGAACGCCAAGATGCGCCGCACCGGCATTTGCGGCGCCACCGAGACCTTGCTGGTGGATGCCAAGGCGGTGCGGTCTCACCTGCCGGTTTTGGTCAAGGATCTGCTGGAGGCGGGGTGTGCCGTGCGTGGCGACGGCGTTACCCAATTGATCGACTCGCGGGTTACTCTGGCCACCGAGGAAGATTGGCGGACCGAGTTTCTGGACGCCATCATCGCCGTCAAGGTGGTGGATGGCGTTGACGAAGCGATCCGACATATCAACGCCTATGGCAGCGCGCACACCGAGGCGATCCTGACCGAAAACCGAGACTCGGCCGAGAAATTCCTGCGTGGGTGCCATTCGGCCATCTGTCTGTGGAACGCCTCAACCCAATTCGCCGACGGCGGCGAGTTCGGCATGGGGGCCGAGATCGGCATTTCCACCGGCAAGCTGCATGCGCGCGGGCCGGTGGGGCTGGAGCAATTGTGTACGATGAAATACGTGGTTTATGGTCATGGTCAAGTCAGACCTGGGTGAGTCCGTCACGGCCTGGGGCGACCGTCGCCATCGCCGGGTGGGTCTGCTTGGCGGATCGTTCAACCCTGCCCATGACGGCCACCTGCACGCGGCTTTGGCCGCTTTGACCCGGCTGCGATTGGACGAAGTGTGGTTCTTGGTCAGTCCGCAAAATCCGCTGAAACGGGTCGAAGGCATGGCGCCGTTTTCTGATCGTCTGTCTGCCGCCCAAACATTGAAGGGCCGCCATCCCAGTTTGTTCGCCACCGGCATAGAGGCGGGACTTGGCACCCGCTTCACCGTCGATACGGTGGCGTTGCTCAAAAAGCGATTTCCCTGCACCCGCTTCGTTTGGCTGATGGGGGCGGACAATCTGTTTCAAATTAGCCTCTGGAACCGTTGGGTGCGCCTGTTTCATCTGGTTCCGGTTGCCATTATCGACCGACCCCCTTATTCTCGGGCGGTATTGGCGTCCAAAGCGGCCAAGCGGTTCACGTCTTATTATTGTCCTCCGCGGGCATTGATGGACAGGGAACTTCCCGCCTGGACGTTTCTGCACATTCGACGTCATCCGGCTTCGGCCAGTGAAATCCGCGCTTTAACCCAAACTCGATCCCCACAGGAGCCCCCCATCGCCCGCAAATCTCAACCCAGTCCCCAATCGGAAACGCCGGCTCCAGTCCCGCCCAATACGGTTGACATCGTTACCGCCTCTTTGGAAGACGATAAGGGCGAAGATATCCTGGTCATCGACCTGCGCGGTCGGACCTCGTTGGCCGATCACATGGTCATCGTCACCGGGCGTTCGGCCCGGCAAGTGGGGGCCATGGCCGGCCACCTCGTCGAAAAATTAAAGGCGGTGGGTGTACGCACCAAGGCCGAAGGCCTATCGACCTGCGATTGGGTGCTGATCGACAGCGGCGACATCATCGTCCATCTGTTCCGCCCCGAAGTGCGCGCCTTTTACAATCTGGAAAAGATGTGGGTGGAAGACGCGACGATTCCGACCTACGAAGCTTAAGTCCATGCGCCTGTGGCTGGCAGCGGTGGGACGAGTAAAGCCGGGTCCGGAAAAGACGCTGTTCGAGGATTATGCCAAGCGATTGCAACCGCCCTTGACCCTGTGCGAGGTCGAGGAAAAACGGCCCCTGCCTATTCCCGAACGCAAAAGCCAAGAAGCCAAGCTGCTGCTGGCCGCCATTCCCGACAAGGCCAAGATCGTTGCCTTGGACGAGCGCGGCGCGGCGCTGACCTCGGCACAGTTGGCCCACAAAATTGAATTCTGGCGCGATGACGGCGTCGCCGATTTGGCGTTCTTGATCGGCGGAGCCGATGGTCACGACCCAATCATTCGCGACAAAGCGGATCTGGTTCTGTCTTTAAGCGCCATGACGTGGCCTCATCGGATTGTGCGGATTTTGGTGGCTGAACAGCTTTGGCGAGCGCATTCCATCTTGTCCTGTCACCCCTATCATCGCGATTAAGAGCCCGTCCGGAAGGTTCTTGAATCGGATGAATCACTTATGATTCTATCGTCCCCACGGCAACAAATGGGGGCGATATGTGGACGGCAGAGAATAGACAGGTCTATGAACGGCCTGGGCAACGGTACCCAAGTGATC
>CAIYCT010000400.1 GCA_903924765.1 uncultured Rhodospirillaceae bacterium
CACATAAAAGACGCGGGGGGAATCGTCTTTTTTCAGAACGCTAATTTGCTTATGAAATTAGCGTTGAACAGCCCTGGTCCTAGCCCGCTTGGACTTATTCCCTATGTTTGTACCGGTGATCAAAAAGGCTTGTCAGGACGGCTTCCAATACGAGAAGTAGTAATTGGCCCATCGACGCGACAAGAATTGATTGCTGAAAGCGTATCTTCGTTTCTCGAACATAATGGCTATAAAGGTGTTGATGTGGCACTCTCTAAGGTTCCATACCGTGCATGATCGAAGCCACCGTCCGTACCGAAATCGAGTAATGCCAAATCCAATCCTTGACCCTTGGAGCCTTGCGTAGTTTCCGAGGCTGCCGCATTCCTGCGTTTACGCCTAGTGTTGTTTTCCCCGGCGATGGTTGCGGCACCTGACGCGCTCGCCCCCATAAGAGGAGAGCGCTATGTTACAGAACGCAACCGCGATCAAGGGTTATAGCATTGTTGCCACCGATGGCCCGCTAGGCTCGGTCAGCGATCTGTTGTTTGACGATTTCAGTTGGAAGATCAGGTGGGTGGTGGTGGACACGGGCGACTGGTTACCCGGTCGCAAGGTGCTGTTACCCACCTCGGTTCTGGGACATTTGGAGTCCGGCGAGAGAAAGTTTACCGTCCGGCTGACGAAGCGCGAAGTCGAA
This sequence comes from uncultured Rhodospirillaceae bacterium, assembly GCA_903924765.1. GTDB lineage: Bacteria > Pseudomonadota > Alphaproteobacteria > Rhodospirillales > Magnetospirillaceae > CAIYCT01. The sequence continues at coordinate 680 of CAIYCT010000400.1, forward strand.
GAAAGCCCAGACATCGACGCCCATTTGCCAGTATCGCGGCAAATGGAAGTCAATGTCTTCGATTACTATGGCTGGAGTCCCTATTGGGGATCGGGCTTTTATGTGGGCCGGATTATGGACAGATCCGAAGCCGCCATGCCCTTGATGAAAGATCATCTGTGGGAAGCGGAAGCCCAAAGCTTGCAAAAATCCAAAGGCGACCAGAATCTGCGCAGCACCGAGGTGGTGACCGGTTATCATATTCACGCCAGCGACGGCGAAATCGGTCATGTGGAAGATTTTCTGATCGAGGATATGGATTGGAGCATCCATTACATCGTGGTGGATACCAAGAATTGGTGGCCAGGGGAAAGGGTCCTGATCTCGCCGCGCACCATTCAGGACATCAATTGGTCCGATAAACTGGTCAATTTGAAGGGCATACGGCAAAGCGTCAAAGACAGCCACACTTACAACAAGGATACCCTGATTGACCGGGCCTATGACAGAAAGTTCCACTCCTACTATGACGAACTTTGGCCCAATGGATAAGAGGGGCACCCTATCAACAGTGCCCCCCTTTTTGCCAAACAAGCGGCGTTATTCGGTTGGACTGTAACTGAAGATCTGCACAATGTTATAGGTCGAGTCGGCGATGTGGACTTGGCCGTCATGGGCATACATCAGGTAGGGCATCCAGACGCCGCCCGTGGCCTTGGTCAGCTTGAACAAGCTGATGCCGCCCACGAAGGTGAGGCCTTTGTCGCCGATGCGGAACAGTTTCAGGGCGCGATTGACCAAATCGTTCAGGATCAAAAACTCGCCGTCGATGGCCAGGCTGGCGGGCAGCATCAGCTTGTCGCCATCGGGTTCTCCCTCTTCCCAATAGCCTTCCTGGCCGTACGCCCACAAACTGTTGCCGTCATGATCGAAGACGCAGATGCGATTGTTGAACTGATCGGTGACGAACAGCCGGTTTTTGTCGTCCAAAGCCACATCGGTGGGCGTAAAGACATCTTTGGATTTGCTCCAGACAAAGTTCTTGATGAAGATGACTTGTCCTGTTTGCAGGATTTGCCATTTGCCAATGCGGTTGTTCAGGGAATCGGCGATAAATACCTCGCCCTCTCCATTGACGGCGATGCCCTGCGGCCCTCGCATGCAGCCATCCAATGTGCCGAAGATGCCGAAGGGTAGGCCGTAATTGGTCAGCTTTCCGAGCGGGCCGATCTGGTAAAGGCTGACCATGCCCATGTTGAAGTTGCCGGATAGCACGATGGGAGTTCCAGGACGAAGCTGCCCCAGCATGGGTTCCTTGGGATTGTAGACGGCCAGCGACAGGTTGCCCGCCAGGAAAATGCCCTCCACAAGCTGCTTGGCGAGTGGCTTTATATCATCCCCCGTCTCTTCATAGCCGGTGACGCGCCAGTTTCCACCGTCCAAAACAAGCTTGGCATCGGCAGGAATGGGCGCGTCATGGGCATGCTGGGGCAAGGCATGGAACCAGGAGTGATAAAGGCTGGCGATATACTTTCCGCAGGTCATGTAGGCGCGCTGGAACGGGTTGAATTTGACATAGCTGGGTAGGTCCGGCTCGCCCCAATGCCAGTGCGAGGGACTGGTCTTTTGGTGAATATCAATCGCGGCAACCGCCGTCACGCAATTCAACTGTGGGGTCTGTGCTGGTTGATCCCGTCGATCGCCCAAAGAGGTGAGCAGTTTCACCGTGGGATTGGGACGGCCAAGGCCCGTTGTTTTGATCTTGATGATCCGGGAGGTAAACGGCTCGCTGACCAGGAAGATGTCGGCGGCTTCGCCCGCGCTGGTCACGTAAGGATCGACCAGGGCTTGGTCTTCCAACCCATAATACATCATGTCGGTGGCCGAGCGCATTGGCTCGGTCCCATGATTCCAGGACGGACGAAAGCCGGAAATCTCACTTTCCAGATGTCCTTCCAGATTATAGACGGAAATGGTGTTGGCCTTGTGGTCGGCAATGAAAACTCGGTCGCCGATGACGCTGACGTCGCGCATGATGTTCATGATGCCCATGCCGCTGGGAGTCTGGTAGCGGTGGCGGACCACCGGTTTATCGGCCTTGATGGTGTAATTGGAATTGATGTTGGCAAAGGCGCTGCATTTCAACACCTCGTAACAGCCGGTATTGGCGATGTAGAGATTGCCCTCGGCGTCCGAACTTAAGCCTTGCGGCCAGATCAGGTCGTGGACCGTGCCATCGGGGTCGATCAGGGTCCGAAACTCGGAAATGTATTTGCCCTTATGATCATAGCGGACGCAGCGATTGCGCAAGGGATCGTCGGCGGTGTGAAAGAACTCGTCATTGACGAAGATGTCGTAAGTCCCGGTCTCGGTTTTGACCAGGGCGATGCCGTTGGGGTCCTGCAATTTGTCGCCGCCATTTGACGGTGCATCGCCGAACGCAAAGTCGAAGCTGATGGATTTTTGGTCGTACTTCATGACCACCACGCGGGCGTTGCCCATATCGGTGATCAGCACCTGATCAAGCTCGGGATGGGGGCAAACATGAAACGGCATCTGAAACGCTTTTTGACCTGGGGCTGGACTTTCCGGAACCTTGAGGACGGTCTTTAAGTCTTTATCGAACACCAATACGCGGTCATTGCCGGTATCGCAGACCCAGATGTTGTTAAGGCGATCCATGCAGACGCCCACCGGCGTGTTGAAGGTAAAATCTTTCGGGACCGGGCCTTCTTTCAGGGGCATCAGGGGCGTCGTCATGCCAAAATGGTTCACATGCGTGAAGACGGTTGGAGCTGTGAGCATTTTAGAGGTCTCCTTCAACAGGCGGAATTGATCCTGCGGGCAACGCACAGAGATCATAAATTGTTAATTGAAACCATATACGACCATTAAAAGACATACAGTGACAGTAAGGTGAAAACCGCCACATTTTAAGAGAACAGCGGGGCAAGGGGCCTTGTTCTTCGTCCGTAGTATCTGACTGTTACCCGCGACGGCGCGCTCTGTGCCATGATCCCGATGCCCTGGATAAGGGCCAATTTAACCAATCGGGAGTTGATCATGGCCGCCAAGAAGATCCTGTTGCTGACCGGCGATTACGCCGAAGATTACGAAACCATGGTGCCGTTTCAAACCTTGCTGACTGTGGGCCATATGGTTCATGCGGTGTGTCCGGGCAAGAAAGCGGGCGAGCAGATCGCCACCGCCATTCACGATTTCGAGGGCGCGCAGACCTACAGTGAAAAGCGCGGGCACAATTTCACTCTTAACGCCGATTTTGAACAAGCCAGCGCCGCCGCTTACGACGCCATCGTCATTGCCGGAGGCCGCGCGCCCGAATATCTGCGTCTGGACCCCAAGGTGATCGCGTTGGTTCAGGGCTTCGCCAAGGCGGGCAAGCCCATCGCCGCCATTTGTCACGGCGCGCAATTGCTGGCCGCCGCAGGCGTTATCAAAGGCCGTACGGTTTCGGCTTACCCAGCGTGTCGTCCGGAAGTGGAATTGGCCGGAGCGACCTATGCCGACATCGCCATCGACGGCGCGATTACCGACGGCACTTTGGTCACCGCCCCGGCTTGGCCCGCCCATCCCGCATGGATGGCGCAGTTCTTAAAGGTGCTGGGGACCGAGATCGTTTTGTGATAGGCTTAGGCCGTTATCACAATCGAGGGCTTAAGGGCATGTGCGAGATATTCGTCAAGGCCGACCCCCAGCTTTATGACTATCGGTCGCGTTCGGTGCGCATCCATGGCGTGGTGACTAGCCTGCGGTTGGAATCCATGTTCTGGGATGTGCTCGAACGCATCGCCCAGCGCGACCGCATGACTGTCCCGCAGCTGATTTCCAAACTGTACGACGAAGTGATCGAGTATCGCGGCGACATCCCTAATTTCGCCTCGTTCCTGCGCGTTTGTTGCTTGCGGTTCTTGGACCCGACTTTGCCCCATAATGTCGCAATTTCGGGGGCGACGGACGTTTCAACCAAGCAGATGCTCGGTTAGGGTCTTCAGCAGGGCGCGGTCTTCGGCCTGATGTTTTTCCGGTCCGGGCGGCAGCAGCGGAGCGAAGCCGTTGGGCGCCATTTCCTCCAACTTCTCGTAACTATAATCCTCGATGCGGGTCAGCAATTGGATGGTGAAGAAATCCGCCAAGTCAGCAGCGCGGTGACCATCCTTGCATTTGGGGTCGGACAGGGTGATGCGGCGCAGCGCCAAAACTTGCGGCACATCCAAGCCATCGCACACGGCTTTCAAGTCCTCGATCTTGGCGCGCACATTGCTGGAGCGCCGATCCATGGGGTGGAAACCGGGGCGGCCCTGACGGCGTTCGATGGCGGCCTTGGCAATGCTGCCGTTGCGCCGATCCGGATGGGTGCTGTTGGCGTGGTGGCGACGATCTTCGCCTTCGAACTCGTGGCGGAACCGGCGGCGATCCGGGCCGAAATAGCGGGCGGCCTCGACGAAAGGACGGCTGGGTTGGGCGACGGCTTTTAACCGCGACCGCAAGATCCGCTCGGTAAACGGCTTGTAGATAATCTCGTCGGCCCCGGCGTCGCGCACCATGCGCATGTTTTTGGGGCCGTCATTGGCGGTGACCACTACCACCGGCAAATAGCGGTTGAAGCTTTTCTCGCCGCGCAGGGCTTGCAGCAGTTTGATCGAATCCGTCTGGCGCGACCAATCGGCAATCAAAAGATTGAACTGGCCACTGGACAAAGCTTTCAGCGATTCGGACAAGGTCACGACCCGCTTCAAAGCGCCGACCTTAAGATCCCGGATCAACATGGTTTCCAACAACCGGGCCGGTCCGACCGCAGGTTCCAGCATCAGCACCCGATACAGGCTGAAATCCGTATTCGACACGCCGACGATGTTCTCCCGTCTATAGATTTTAACGGCCATTTTGGCACCTTAACGTTTCCGCCCAGAGACGGAGACCATAGCACTTTTGTCGAGGTAAGCCCCAGGATAAATCTTAGGGAGGATTGCCTCGCATGGTCTTTAGCCTGTGTGGCAAATAATTATAAAAATAGAGCGTTATCAGCAGGTTGAACATTTTGTGTCGTGAAATATTTTTAAAATGGATGGTTTGCGACAAAAAATCATAATCCAAAAACTAATGTGTCCTAGCCGACATAAATACAGATGAATATTTTTTATCTAAGTAAAATTATCGGACAAAATTATTTGTCTAGACCCATTGGAATCGCTCATTATTTCTTCAAATATTTTGGAAATTTGAAGGACTGGCACAGGGGTTGCGTAACCTTGGGCAGCGGTAATGTTCCGGAGCGTCGTCAGGGGGCTCCCAATTTGGGGCAATACGTGCGGACCGTAAATCGCAGGTGCTGTGGAGAGATTCGCGCATCGGCACTCTTTAAGGAGATCACCATGTCATTGCGTCAGATTGCCTTCTACGGCAAGGGTGGGATCGGCAAGTCGACCACCTCACAAAATACTTTGGCCGCTTTGGCCGAATTGGGCCACAAGATCATGATCGTCGGTTGCGATCCCAAGGCCGACTCGACCCGTTTGATCCTTCACGCCAAGGCCCAGGACACCATCTTGTCTCTGGCCGCCGAAGCGGGCAGCGTCGAAGATCTGGAACTGGACGACGTTCTGAAGACCGGTTACTTGAACATCAAGTGCGTCGAGTCCGGTGGACCCGAGCCAGGGGTTGGTTGTGCCGGTCGCGGCGTCATCACCTCG
>CAIYCT010000401.1 GCA_903924765.1 uncultured Rhodospirillaceae bacterium
GCAGCATGCGCTGCTGTTTTCAATTCTTTATTATTGGCGCCAATCATTCCGAGACTCGGCCCCCTTCTACGCGGCCTTTCCATTGGCCGCCCTTACCGCGATAATAGGCATAGGCCGAATACAACGTCGCCGCCAGATAGACCAAGGCGACGGCGGGCAAGGCGAAGACCCAGGCCACCCGCTGGCGGTAGAATTTCACCATCGGCCAGTAGCTGAGCGCCATGGCGGCCCAAGCCAGGAACCCGGCCCAGGCCCAGTCGTCGGAAAACAGCATCACCAGCGGCGGCGCCAAGAAGATCAGGCTAAGGGAAACCACCGATCCGGCCAGCAGCAGCGGCGAATGGTTCAACTGGTCATAGGCCGAGCGGGCGATCATGCGGAACGGCTCGCCCCAGCCTGCATAGACCCTAAGCGAGCGGGTTTCCTCGGCCAAACCCAGCCACAACCGGCCCATATGGGCTTTGATCTGCTTGGCCAAGGTGCAATCGTCGATCAGCGCGCCCTTGAGGACCGCCATTCCGCCCAGTCTCGCCAGCATGGAGCGACGCACCAGCATCACGCCGCCAGCGGCTCCGGCCACCGTACTGCCGGGATCGGAAACCAGGCCGAACGGGTACAGCATGCGAAAGAAATAAACGAAGGCCGGGATCAGGGTTTTCTCGGCCCAGGATTGGCAGTTCAGCCGCACCATCAGCGACGCCATATCCACATTGCCGTGCAGGGCGCGAGCCACCAAGCGGCGCAATTGGCCGGGCGCATGCTCGATGTCGCCGTCGGTGAACAGAACCCATTGGTCCGCCTCGACCAGATGGGACAAGCCCTGCTCCATGGCCCAGACCTTGCCGGTCCAGCCCTCGGGCAAATCCTGGCCCGCGATCACCTGCAAGCGGTCCTCGGCCCCGATCAAGGCGGCGGCGGATTGGGCCACCTGCGCGGTGCCGTCGGCGCTGTGGTCATCGACCACGATCACCCGGAATTGGCCTGGATAATCCTGGGACAGCAGCGACGTCACTGTCAGGCCGATGCCGTCAGCCTCGTCGCGGGCGGGAATAATCGCCGCCACCGCAGGCCAGTTGGTCGGTTCCTTGGGCACAGGCCAGCGCTCGATCTTCCAGAATTCGCCGCGCATGAACAGCAGCACGGCCCACGACAGCAGGCTGAAAGCGACGACCCAGATCATTTTAAGACTCCTTGCGCCTTGTACCAGGCGATGGCGTCGGCGAAGGCGTCCTTGGCGGGCCTTGGCCGATAGCCCAACTCGCGCTCGGCGCGGGCCGAGGAATAATGCATGTACTTGGCCGCCATTTTCAACGAATCCACCGTCAGCATAGGCTCGATGCCGCTGATGCGCCCCCAGGCCTCGGCGATCACCGCGAGGGGAAACAGCGGCAGGCGCGGCAATTGCACCGTCGGCGGCTTGCGCCCGACCAGCCCGCAGATCAGACCCAAAATTTGCGCCAGGGTCAAATTTTCGCCGCCCAGGATGTAACGCTCGCCCACTTGGCCCTTGTCATAGGCCAGCAGATGACCCTGGGCCACGTCGTCCACATGCACCACGTTCAAGCCGGTATCCACGTAAGCGGGCATCTTTCCCGACGCCGCCTCGACCACCATGCGCCCCGTGGGCGTGGGCTTGACGTCGCCCGGCCCCACCGGCATGGAGGGATTGACGATCACGGCGGGAACCTGTTCGTCGCGCACCAGCCGCTTGACCTCTTCCTCGGCCAGGAACTTGCTTTTCTTGTAGGTGCCGATCATGTCGGCCAAGCCGACCGGCGTGAACTCGTCGGACGGCGTATGGTCCGGGTTCAGCCCCAGCGTCGCCACCGATGAGGTATAGACGATGCGTTCGACCCCCGCGTGCTTGGCCGCCAGCAGCAAAGCGCGGCTGCCGTCGATATTGGCCCGGAACATTTCCTGGGGATCGGGAACCCACAGGCGATAATCGGCGGCCACATGATACACGCCGCGACATCCCGCCACCGCGCGGGCCAGCGAATCCGGGTCCAGCAGATCGCCCACCGCCAGCTCCACGTCCAAACCTTGCAGATTTTGCTTGGATGACGTGGCGCGCGACAGCACCCGTACCTTGGCGCCTCGGGCCAACAACGCCCGCACCACCGCCGCGCCAACAAATCCCGTCGCTCCGGTCACTAAGGTCAAATCGGTCATGCCGCTCTCTTCACTCGCCGCCTCATGGGCGCGCACTATGCCCGTTGACAGGCTTTTAGGAAAGAGGGGGGGTGCATTTTCTTCTTTCGTCCTGGCCGGACTTGATCCGGCTATCCACGGGGTTCAACCAGCACCTTCTGTTGTTCATCATGGAAGCGGATGGCGTTTCGGCCCGCGTCCTTGACCCGATACATGGCCGCGTCCGCCTGTTTCAGAAGCTCGTCAAATTCGGCGTCTCGTCCGTTAAACAGCGTCACGCCGATGCTGGCGGTGCATTGATGCTCCACATGCAGGTCGGATCTGACCGAAAGAGAATAAGGCTCCGACAAAGCGGTCAGGATCTTAGCGGCGATCATTTCCGTCATGGACCGCGCCTCGTGCTGGTTGGCGCTGAGATCATTCAGCAAGACGACGAACTCATCGCCGCCGAAGCGGGCCACTGTGTCGATTTCGCGCACGCAATTCTTCAACCGTTCCGCCACCTGGACCAGCAGCAGATCGCCCGCCACATGACCATAGGTGTCGTTCAGCGGTTTGAAATTATCCAGATCGAGAAACATCAAGGCGCACAGGCAATCGGATCGTTTGCTGGCGGCCACGGCCTGGGCCAAGCGGTCATCCAACAAACGGCGATTGGGCAACAAGGTGAGCGCGTCATAAAACGCCAAATATCGGATGTGGCCCTCCATCTCTTTGCGCTCGGTAATGTCGGAAAACAGCGACACATAATTTCTAAGCTCGCCATGGTCGTCACGGACGGCGCTGATATACTGCATCGCAGGAAAAATCTCGCCGCTTTTGCGGCGATTCCAAACTTCTCCGGCCCAGTATCCCGCTTGAATGAGCGCGCCCCACAGCTGGACGTAAAATTCCGCGTCATGACGCCCGGATTTCAACAGCCGCGGCGTGTGGCCCAAGACGTCATCCCGGTCATACCCGGTGATGCGAACGAACGCCTCGTTGACGTCCACGATCTTGCCGTCCGGCTCGGCGATCAAAATGCCTTCACTGGCGTGGACAAAGACGCTGGCGGCCAGTTGCAGGCGCTTCTCATTGGCCTGCAGCTTCACATTCAGACGATGAATATACACGGCAACGCCGGTGATCGCCGCCGTGACGCACAGCACACCCGCCAGCACCATATACAGCTTGGACAGATCGAACGACTTGGGATTGGGATCGTACAAGAATCCCTTGAGCGAGGTGTCGATCAGGGGCGAAACCTCGGGCAACATGCCCTGGTCGGAATAGGCCTCGGCAATGTGCAGCCAGCGCGAGGGATTGCTGTGACCGATTTGAATCAGATCGGGACTGATCAACTGCCTTAAAACCTTGGCCTCGTAGAGCAGCTGTTCCCGCGTTTTGCCCTGCGTATTATAGTGGGCCAGAATCAGTCCGATGATTTCATCTTGATGGTCAAGGGCGTATTCCCAGCCTTTGATGGTGGCGGCGCGGAAGTCGCCGACCGCTTTCGGTTGAGCGTTGTTGAAATCCCGCGACGTGAACAAAACGTCGCTGTAAAAATCCATGCCGTACACCCCCGGCTTCAAGACGCTGTACGGAATGTGATGCTGCTCGAGCCAAAAGGGTTCGTTGGATAGATAGGCGTTCATGGCGACGATCTTGCCCGACAGCAGATCGGGAAGCCCCTGGCTGTCCGTGGTGATGTTCACCTTGGACAAGGGAATGCCTTCATTGATGAACATGGCCTTCAGTTCCAGGCTTTCATCGCCGGGCTGCAAGCTGATGGTTCCGGCCTTGGCGATCTCGACCGGATTGGTCTTGTCCTTGCCCAAACTGAGCAGAACCAAGGGCGAATGCTGAATAATCGGCGCCAGGATCAACACCGGCTTGCCGTTCTGATAGGCGTTGATCAGCCCCGAGGTCGAAACGCCGAACTGCGCGCGGCCTTGCAACACCTGATCGATAGCGGAAACGTTGGGACCGCCTTCCACCAACGTCACATCCAGTCCTACATCCTTATAAAAGCCCTTGTTCAGGGCCGCGTAATAACCGGCGAACTGGAATTGATGCAGCCAGCGCAACTGCACCGAGACGGCGGATTGGGCGAAACAGGACGAACCGACCAGCGACAGCCCAACGGCCAGCGCCAATCCAACCAACCGCGTTCTTGCTGTCACTGTCGCTCCTTAAACCTTATGGCTTGCCCAAGCCATCCCGCTAACCCCTTGGCATCATAGTCAATCCACATTTAATTGTAGAGTCAAATTGCAATGCGTCACGCGGTTTTTACATCGTGCAGGAACGCGTTGACGATTTTCTTTAGATGTTCCGCCTCGCTGGACAGGGATTTGGCCGAGGAGATGCGGCTGATTTCCTCGATGCGCTTGACGATAAGGGCGATGGCCTGGACCACATTCTGGGTTTGGGTCTGCACGGTGTTGATCTGCTGGCCGATTTCGTCCATCGCGTCATTGAGGTCATACCGTTGCATGTGCAGCGCATTCAGAATTTTGTCCAATTGAACAAGGCAAACGGTTCTATCTTCATAAACAGTCTTGAGGCTGGCATTGATCCGCGCCATTCCATTCAAACCAAGCCCTGTAATAACCAGCATGGGGGTTAGAAGGTTGACGGCGGCTGACTGTGAAATTTGAATGGTCACGGCATGCCCCAACACCGGCCTTGAATCTTCGGCGGGAAAGATTAAGACTCTGGCTATGACCGACCGTTTTGCCGTGACCTATCATATCCGCTCGGACGCGTCCCAGATCGAGGCCCGCGCCCAGTCCATCGCCGTCGAGCAAAGCGTCGAGATGCCCATCGACGCCATCGAGCACCAAGACATCTTGGATCATACGGTCGGCAAGGTGGCGGATATAACCGATTTGGGCGACGGGCTTTTCCAGGTTCGCATCGATCTGTCCTTGGCCTCCACCGGGCTGGAGGCGGGCCAGCTGATCAACATGCTGTTCGGCAATTCGTCCATCTATGACGATGTCGCCTTGGCCGACGCCGACTTTCCCGACGCGCTTATGGCGGCCTTTCCCGGCCCCGGACCGGGCATGGTCGGTCTGCAAGGGAACAATCTTAGACGGGCGCTGACCGGCTCGGCGTTGAAGCCGCAAGGCCTGCCGCCGCAAGGCTTGGCCAAGATCGCGGCCAAGCTGGCGGCGGGCGAGCTGGATTTCATCAAGGACGATCACGGTCTGGCCGATCAGGCCTACGCGCCCTTCGCCGCGCGGGTCAAGGCCTGCGCCAAGGCGGTGCGCGAGGCCAATCCCGCCACCCGCTACATTCCCAGCGTCACCGGCAATCTGGACGTCATGCGCAGCCAAATCAAAATCGCCCGCGACAACGGCCTGGATGCTGTGATGATCGCGCCGATGATCGCGGGTCTGCCCAATCTGGAGGCGCTGCGCCGCGAAAACCCCGACTTGGCCCTGTTCGCCCACCCCGCCTTGGCCGGATCGGCCCGCATCGCTCCGCCGCTGCTGTTGGGCAAGCTGTTTCGGCTGTTCGGGGCCGACGCCACCATCTTCCCCAATCACGGCGGGCGATTCGGCTATTCGCCCCACACCTGCGGCCAATTGGCCGACGCGGCCAGACAGGACTGGTCGGGCCTGGCCCCGTGCTTGCCGGTCCCGGCGGGCGGCATGACGACCGAGCGGGTGGATGAAATGCTGGACTTCTACGGCACGCAAGTCATGCTGCTGATCGGCGGCGCTTTGCTGGCCGCCAAGGACACCATGACCCAGGAAACCCTGGCCTTCACCCGCAAGGTTCACGCCTATGGCCGCTGACGATCCCCTATTCCGCCCTGCAACCGCCGACTTCCGGTGGCACGGCGTCGAGGTCCTGGCCTACAAACAAGACGGCGCTGCGCCCTTCCGCGACATCACCCGGCAAGTGCTGTTTCACGACCCGGAATTGAAGTGCGAACTGCGCTATTTCGAAATGGCGGCGGGCGGCTATTCCACCTTGGAGCGCCACCAGCACATGCACGGCGTGACCATTTATCGCGGCCAGGGATCGTGTCTGTTGGGAACCCAGGTCTTGGCGGTGAAAACCGGCGATCTGGTCACCATTCCGCCCTGGACCTGGCACCAATTCAAGGCCGACCTAGACCAACCCATGGGCTTTCTGTGCATGGTCAACGTGGACCGCGACCGTCCGGTGTTGCCCTCGGACGCGGAAATGGCGGAACTGCGCCGCAATCCCGCCATTGCAAAATTCCTGGAAAGCTAAACCCTTTACCGTCATCCCCGCGAAAGCGGGGGCCCAGGGATTGCGGAAAAGCTGGTGGCCGTGGCCCCTGGGTCCCGGGTCAAGCCCGGGATGACGAGCAGGTTCAAGGAATCATCCCCGGAAACACATAGGCTTGCAGCATTACGATCACGCCGACCAGGGCCACCATCAGCAGGCTGTGCTTCAAGGTGAAGCGGAACAGGTCGGCCTCGTGCCCGACCAAGCCCACGGCGGCGCAGGCCACGGCGATGGATTGGGGCGAGATCATCTTGCCGGTCACGCCGCCCGATGAGTTGGAGCCCACCGCCAGCAATTCGGGCAAGCCCAATTGATGCGCCGTCACCGCCTGCAACGAGCAGAACAAGGCGTTGGACGAGGTGTCCGAGCCGGTCAGGAACACGCCCAGCCAGCCCAGCACCGGCGAGAAGAACGGGAATCCCTCGCCGGTCCCGGCCAAAAACAGTCCCAAGGTGGAAGACAGCCCGGAATAGTTGGCCACGAAGGCAAAGGCCAGCACCGTGCCGATGGTGTAGATGGGACGCTTGAGTTCGTTCACGGTTTCCAGGAACGACTCGAAGCCGTCCTTGGGCTTCAGGCCCAACAAGAACAGGGCCACAATGCCCGACAACACAGCCGCCGTGCCGCCCGCCGAAATGATGTTCCAGGCATAGACCGCCGGGATCGGCGTGTCCTTGGCGGCGATGGGGGCGGTTTTGATCACCAGCTTGTTCAAGCCGTCGATGGGGAAATTGAGCACGGTGGAAACCAGCGGGCCGTCCTTGGCGAACAGGGCCTTGAACGGCGGAATGCTCCAGATCGTCACCACGATGGTCAAGATGATGAACGGCGACCACGCCCGAATGATTTGGGCGCGGGTATAGGCGTGGGCCTTGACCTCCTCGGGCGCTTCCTCCTGGTGGAAGCGGAAGATGTTGACCGGCTTCCACACTTTCAAGAACAAGGTCAGCGCCAACAAGCTGATCAAGGCCGAGATGATGTCCGGCAATTCCGGACCGATGAAGTTGGAGGTGAAATATTGACTGACGGCAAAGCTGACCCCGGCCACCAAAACCGCGGGCCAGGTTTCCTTGATGCCCTTGACCCCGTCCATGATCAGCACGATCCAGAACGGCACGATCACCGACAGGAACGGCAATTGCCGACCGGCCATGGCCGCCACCTTGGCGGGGTCCAGCCCCGACACCTGCCCGGCCACCAGCACCGGCGTGCCCAAAGCGCCGAACGCCACCGGCGCGGTATTGGCGATCAGGCACAGCCCGGCTGCGTAGAGTGGATTGAAGCCCAACCCCACCAGCAAGGCGGCGGTGATGGCAACCGGCGCGCCAAATCCGGCCGCGCCTTCCAGGAACGCTCCGAACGAAAACCCGATCATCAGCATTTGCAGCCGTTGATCCTCGGTAATGGACACCACCGAGGCGCGGATAATCTCGAATTGACCGGTCTTGACCGTGATCTTGTAGAGGAACACCGCGCCGACGATGATCCAGGCGATGGGCCACAGCCCGAACAGGAACCCGTCGATGGCCGACCAAATGGCCATGGGCGCGGGCATGCCATAGAAGGTCACCGCCACCACCATGGCCAACAGCACGGTGATGGTGCCCGCCACATGGCCTTTCATGCGCAGCACCGCCAAGGCAATGAAAAAGAAGATGATCGGCACGGCAGCGATCAGCGCCGAAAGCGCCAGATTGCCAGCCGGATCGTAGATCTGTTTCCATGGTTCCATAAAGACGCTCCCCTTAAGCGATGCGGGTTTGTCACCCTTTTGTAACCAGAGCATAGCCGATTTATGAGGGGTTGACACGCGCTTTAAGTGTTGGCGTCCCCTCTCTCGTATCCCCGCGCCCCCCTACTCGGCGTCGAATTCCAGGCCGACCGAGGAATAGAAGCCGCGTTTTTCGGACCAATCTTCCTTGACCTTGACGTGAATGAACAGATGGACCACGCGGTCCAGCAGGCTTTCCAGCTCGATGCGGGCCGATTGGCCGATGGCGCGGATGCGCGCGCCGCCCTTGCCCACCACCATGGCTTTTTGGCTGTCGCGCTCGATATAGATGATCTGGTCGATCTTGACCGAGCCATCGTCGCGCTCTTCCCAGGTTTCGGTTTCCACCGTCAGGGCGTAGGGCAGCTCTTGGCGCAATTGCAGGAACGCCTTTTCGCGGGTGATCTCGGCAGCCAGCATGCGCTGGGGCAGATCGGACACTTGGTCTTCAGGGAAGAAATACGGGCTTTCCGGCATCAACGCCGCCACATGCGCTAAAATCTTCGCCACCCCGTCGCCTTTCAGCGCAGAGACCAGGAACACCTCGTCGAAGATGCCGATATCGTTGTAGCGTTGAATTTGCGCCAACAGGTTTTCCTTGGGCACCAGATCCACCTTGTTCAGGATCAGCATGGCGCGGCGGTTGCTGGCTTTCAGCTTTTCGATGATGGCGTCGGAATCTTCCACCCAGGTGGAGTGGGCATCGATCACCAGACAGATGAAATCCGCGTCGTGCGCCCCGCCCCACGCCGCCGCCACCATGGATTTCTCCAGGCGTTTCTTAGGGGTGAAGATGCCGGGCGTATCCACCAAAATGATTTGCGCGTCATCTTGCATGGCGATGCCCAGGATGCGAAAGCGGGTGGTCTGCACCTTGGGCGAGACGATGGACACCTTGGTGCCGACCATGGCGTTGATCAAGGTGGACTTGCCCGCGTTGGGAGCGCCCAGCACCGCCACATAGCCGCATCGCGTCATGATAAAAGACCTTTCAACAGGGAGGTGGCGGCGGCCTGTTCCGCCGCGCGTTTGGACGTGCCGCTGCCTTGAGCGGGCGTAACGGTATCGATCTGCACTTCGACCACGAAATGCGGATTATGCGCGGGTCCCCCCTGCTCGCAAACCACATAGCGCGGCAGCCCCAGGCCGCGCGCCTGCGCCCATTCCTGCACCCTTGTCTTGGCGTCCTTGGGCGGAGCGGAAATCTGATCCAGCAGCGCCGACCACAGCCGCGTCACCACCCGTTGGGCGGGTTCGAACCCGCCATCCAGATAGATGGCCCCAATCAAGGCTTCGCAGGCATCGGCCAGCACGCGGGGATTGTCGCGCCCGCCGCTGGAATCCTCGCCCGGCGACAGGCGCAGATGAGCGCCCAAGCGCAAGGTGTGCGCCACCTGGGCCAAGGTTTCCTCGCGCACCAAAGCGGCGAAGCGCTTGGCCAGATCGCCCTCGGGTTCGTTGGGAAAGGATTTATACAACAACTCGGCCACCACCAGCCCCAGCACCCGGTCGCCCAGGAATTCCAGGCGCTCATATTCGGTGAAGCGGCGTTTGCCGGTAGCTTGGGACGCAATGACCGACGGATGGGTCAAGGCTTGCGTCAACAACGCGCCGTCGCGGAAGGGATAGTCCAGACGACCCGACAAATCCTGATCGGGCGGCGCTTTTCGGCTCACTGGATGCGATCGAGCAAGCGGCTGAACCGGATCGCCAGCGGCCAGTTCCACACCTGCCACCACGCCGCCGAGCCATCCACCGAGAAGAAAAGCACCTCGGCGCGGCCGACGAAGTTTTCAAACGGCACATAGCCCACTTGGTCCAGATAGCGAGAATCCCTGGAATTGTCCCGGTTGTCGCCCATCATGAAGAAATGATCCGGGGGCACTACATACTCGGGGGTATTGCCGGCGGGACCGTTATCGCCCAGATATTGGATGATTTGGTGCTGTTTGCCGTTGGGCAAGGTCTCGATGTAATGCGGCGCGCGCATGATGATGCCGTCGCGGTCTTTGTCGATGTAATCGGAGATCTTCTCGCGCGTTACCGGCGTGCCGTTGATATTCAGGATGCCGTTGATCATCTGGATATGGTCGCCGGGCAAGCCGATCACCCGCTTGATGAAGTCGATGTTGTTTTCCTTGGGGTTGCGGAACACCGCCACGTCGCCGCGCTCGGGCATCTTGGCCAGGATGCGGCCCGGAAACAGGTTCAGCCCCAAGGGAAAGGAAAAGTGCGAATAGCCATAGGAATATTTGGACACGAACAGATAATCGCCGACCAGCAAGGACGGCACCATCGATCCGGATGGAATATTGAACGGCTCGAAGCCGAAACTGCGCACCACGACGGCGATAATCACCGCATAGGCGATGGTCTTGACCGTTTCGACCCAGCTTCCCGTTTGATCCTTATTCATCGGCACGCCATCCAATTCCGACATTTTCCACCTTTTTCGTTATCCTTCATTTTTCTTTCCTCGTCATTCCGGCCATAGAGCCGGGACCCAACAAGAGGCGCGTCCGCGCTGACAAAGAATCATAACCGCGACTCCTGAATCCCCGCTTTCGCGGGGATGACGAGAGAAGGGACGATCAATCCAGCAGCGCGGGACTGTTGTCAAGCGCCCGGTTTGGCCGAAATCACCACCATGGCCATGGCCATGGGATAATCGTCGCTGACCGAGACATCCAATTGCGCCACCATGCCCGCCGGAACCATGGCGTTCAGGCGGTCCAGCGCGCCGCCGCTTAAACAAAGGCGCGGCTTGCCGTTGGGGTCGTTGACCAGCTTCAAGTCGCGCAAATACACCCCGTCGGCGATGCCGGTGCCCAAGGCCTTGGCACAGGCTTCCTTGGCGGCGAAGCGCTTGGCGATCAGGGCGGCGCGACCTTTTTCCGGTCGGGCGCGCACTTGGGTTTGTTCTTCCTGGCTCAGCACATGGTCCATGAACCGCGCCCCATGGCGGGCCAGCGCGGACTCGACGCGGGCGATGTTGCACAGATCGTTGCCGATGCCCAAAATCATTGGTCCGTACCTTGGCGGGCCAGATTCATCAGCACCCGCATCTGCTTGATGCTGACGTCGAAGCCGACGAAAATCGCCTCGCCCACCAGGAAATGGCCGATATTCAGCTCGGCGATGGTGGGAATGGCGGCGATGGGCTCCACCGTCTCGAAAGTCAGGCCGTGACCGGCATGGCATTCCAAGCCGATCTCGTGGGCATGTTTGGCTGCGGTCTTGATGCGGTCGTATTCGCGTACCAAATCGTCGCCGGTAGCGTCGCAATAGGCTCCGGTATGCAGTTCCACCACCGGCGCGCCCAAGGCCTTGGCGGCATCCAATTGTTTCAGGTCGGCCTCGATGAACAGCGACACCCGGATGCCCGCATCGATCAGACGACCGATCAGAGGTTTCAACGTCACCTGATTGTGATAGGCGTCCAGACCGCCTTCGGTGGTGCGCTCCTCGCGTCGCTCCGGCACGATGCAGGCGGCGTGCGGCTTGTGGCGGCAGGCGATATCGACCATTTCCGAGGTCGCCGCCATTTCCAGATTAAGCGGCAGAGCGATCTGCGCCATCAAGCGTTCGATGTCGTGGTCGCTGATGTGGCGGCGGTCTTCGCGCAGATGGGCGGTGATGCCGTCGGCTCCGGCGTTTTGCGCCTGCAAGGCGGCGCGGATGGGATCGGGATGCGCCCCGCCCCGCGCGTTGCGGATGGTGGCGACGTGATCGATGTTGATCCCAAGGCGAAGTGGCAACGGCATGGCCTAATTCTTTGCTCTCTCGACCGAGTTGATGGATGGCGTGGCCCGAAGGGCAGCGATAATATTAGTCAGATGTTTGACGTCGCGCACTTCAATATCGATGATCAGGTCGAAAAATTCCTGGCTCCGGTTGGTGATCTTCAAATTGGT
Organism: uncultured Rhodospirillaceae bacterium; assembly: GCA_903924765.1. Classification (GTDB taxonomy): domain Bacteria; phylum Pseudomonadota; class Alphaproteobacteria; order Rhodospirillales; family Magnetospirillaceae; genus CAIYCT01. Next base: position 12,085 of record CAIYCT010000401.1, read on the forward strand.
GATGTTGCCCATGTTCTTGGCGATGACCGTAGTGATGGCCACCAGAATGCCGGGTTCGTTGACCACCAGCAGCATGACGCGGCCCACATGGACCTCGCCCTCGGTGTCGTCCCAAGACAAATCCAGCCACCGTTCGGGCGTATCGATATATTGCTCCAGGTTCTCGCAATCGATGGTGTGGATGGTGACGCCCTTGCCGGTGGCGACGATGCCGACGATGCGGTCGCCGGGCAGCGGATGGCAGCAACCGGCGAAATGCACCGCCATGCCAGAGATCAATCCCTTGATGGGAACGCCCGAGACCTTTTCCTTATTGGTCTTGCGCTTGCCGATGGTGGGCATGCCGTCCGGGTTGGCGGGCTTGGTCTTGAGTTCGGGATAGACGGCGGCGACGATTTCATTGCCGGTATGAATGCCCTCGCCCACGATGGCCATAAGGTCGTCGGGCGTGGCCGCCTTGAAGATTTTCAAGACGCCGTCCAGCGCCTTGTCGGTCAGTTCATAGCCTTCCTGGCGAAAGGCTCGGGTCAGGATGGCGCGGCCCAAATCCAGATATTGGGCGCGCTGTTGCAGCCGGATAAAGCGGCGAATGCGGGCGCGGGCCTTGCCGGTGACCACGAACCGTTCCCAGGTCGGGTTGGGCGTCTGCGCCTTGGAGGTGACGATCTCCACCTGATCGCCGTTCTTCAGCTGGGTGCGCAGCGGCATCATGCGGCCGTTGATCTTGGACCCCACACAGGTGTCGCCGATCTGCGAATGGACCGCATAGGCGAAATCCACCGGCGTCGCCCCGCGCGGCAGGTTGATCAAATCGCCCTTGGGGCTGAAACAGAACACTTGGTCTTGGAACATCTCCAGCTTGGTGTGTTCCAGGAATTCTTCCGGGTTGGAGGCATGCTCCATGATGTCGAGCAATTCGCGCAGCCAGCGATAGCCGCGCCCATCCACCGGATTGGCCCCATTGGTCCGGGGACCGGCAGATTTGCCCTTGTCCTTGTAGCTCCAATGGGCGGCCACGCCCAGCTCGGCTTCCTCGTGCATGTCCTCGGTGCGGATTTGCACCTCGATGCGGTGGCGTTCGGGGCCAAACACGCCGGTATGGATCGAGCGATAGCCGTTGGGCTTGGGCGTCGAGATATAATCCTTGAAGCGGTCGGGCACCATGGGATAGCGCGAATGAATAACGCCCAGGGCGCGATAGCAATCCTCGATGCTGTCAACCACGATGCGAAAGGCCATGATGTCGGACAATTGCTCGAAGCCCACATTCTTCTTCTGCATCTTTTGCCAGATGCTGAAGGGAGTCTTCTCGCGGCCCGAGACTTCGGCCTTGATATCGGACTCGGCCAGATTCTTCCGCAGCTCGGCCTGGATACGGGTGATCAGATCGCCGCCTTGCTCACGCAAGTAGCCCAGCCGGGTCATCAACGAGTCCCGCGCTTCCGGATGCAGTTCGGCGAACGCCAAATCCTCCAGCTCGGCCTTGATCTCGTGCATGCCGATGCGCTCGGCCAGGGGCGCGTAGATTTCCATGGTTTCCAGGGCAATGCGCCTGCGCTTGTCGGGATTGCCCATGAAATGCAGCGTGCGCATATTGTGGGTGCGGTCGGCCAACTTAACCAGCAGGACGCGGATGTCCTCGCTCATGGCCAGCACCAGCTTGCGCAGATTCTCGGCCTGCTTGGTATGGTCGGATTGCAGCTCCAGCCGGGTCAGCTTGGTCACGCCGTCCACCAGCCGAACGATCTCGGGGCCGAACAGCGAGCCGATTTCCTCGAGCGTGGCCGAGGTGTCCTCGACCGTGTCGTGCAGCAAAGCGGTGATGATGGCGGCGCTGTCCAGACGATAGCGCGTCAGCAGGCCCGCCACTTCGATGGGATGGGAAAAATACTGGTCGCCAGAAGCGCGCTTCTGCGACCCGTGCATTTTCATGGCATAGACGTAGGCGCGGTTGATGGCGTCCTCGTCGGCGGTCGGGTCATAAGCCTTGACCCGCTCCACCAATTCGAATTGACGCATCATCGCATTTAGGTCCTAAAGATCGAGATCGCTTTCCGATCCGTCTAAATCGGAGCCGTCTTCGTCGGTGATGGACAAGCCGTCCTTAAGCGCGTCTTCGTCGGTTTCGATGTTTTCGAACACGATGTCGCGGTCGGAGCTGAAAGCGTCCATTTCTTCCGCTTCGGGCTCGTCCACATCCACATGGCGCTGCAAGCCGGAAACCAGGGCGTTGCGCAAGCCGTCCAGGCTGACGGTCAGTTCGGCCACTTCGCGCAAAGCCACCACGGGGTTTTTGTCATTGTCGCGCTCCACCGTCAATTTAGCGCCCGAGGCGACGTCGCGCGCCCGTTGAGCCGCGATCAAAACCAACTCGAACCGATTGGGAATCTGGAGAATGCAATCTTCGACCGTAACGCGGGCCATGGGATATCCTTAATGCTTCGGGGCAATTGAATTGGGCTATATAGTGTCCCGGCCCAACAAACGCAAGACTTATCGCGATTGTTAATCATTGGTCATGGACTTTTATCCGACCATCTTCCCCCTTGTCAGGGCGACCGTGAATGAATACGGTGTGACCCATTCAAAAAGATATATAGGATTTTTAATCATGTATTTTTATCCTACTGAACGAATTGGCGTATTTATCGATGGTTCTAATCTGTACGCCGCCGCTAGGTCTTTAGGCTTCGACATCGATTATCGCCGCTTGCTGGAGATGTTCGCC
>CAIYCT010000402.1 GCA_903924765.1 uncultured Rhodospirillaceae bacterium
GCAGACTGATAGCGGGCTGTCCGTTGAAACCAAGTGCGCTTTTGCCAGGAACGGCAACTTTTGGATACACAGCCACGCAGAAATTAGCTACGATGCCATCAAATTCGGACAGATAGGCCGTTCATATGGGAAATGTCGATTGAAGAAATAAACATGCCTCCGGCGGCCAAGCCCTGGGGGCCTGGACCCCATTCCTTGATCAAAATGGGTCAAGGGCCTAGGCCCTTGTCGCCGAAGGCTTTTATCCGTTTGCTGCCAAAACCAAGGCTTCCGCCTCGGCAATGGCCCGCTGCCGTTCGGCATCTTGGCTGACGTCGTTGTCGCAGCCTTCGCCGTCATCCTCATCGGGCACCACTTGGTCCATCACGTTTTTGACGTGATCGGCGGCACGGGTCAGGCATTCATGGGCATTGCGCAGATGGTCTTCATTGGCGGCGGATAGCACTCGGCCAGCCCGGTCTTGGGCGGCAAACATCCGTCCGAAAGCCCGCACCAGCCGTTGGCCATTGGTCGAATTGGCCCGGTCTTCGCCGATGGCATCGCCCATCAGTTCCGCCACTTCTTCGGCGGTCATGCTGACCAAGATCGACCCCAAGGTCTGGACGGCATCGGCTAGCAATTGCGGAATGGGGCTTTAAGATACTTTCTTAATTCCTTGGCCTGTTCTCTCCATATGGCTTCATCAACCAGTTCGCGGTGCATAATCTCGGGGTCTTCACCGGCTAAGCTTAGATATCGCATCAGATAGGGCATTCGTTGACGCTGTTTTTCTTTGTCGCTCCCAATATTGCGGACGAACCGCTCCAAGAATTTGGTGCTCAGGCGTGGTAATACTCGGTGACAGGTCAAGAGTATGAAATCCCCCCACAGTTCGGGAAGCTTGGTTAAACTTGAAAGCAAATAATCCCTAAGCGCCCCCTCACGGGCTTGCTGTTGGAAAACGCGGGGGTCCATCTCCTGCTCGTAGATGAAATGAAGGTGCGTCCAGACACCGTTCATAAGTTCGGCCCAATTTATATTGGGGTCGAAAAGGGTCTTGAAGAGTTATATTTCCAGCGTGCCAATATGGGGGATATCGTAGTCGTTTGGTGATGCGGGTTGCAGCAGCGAGCGTAATTCCTTGGTCGATTCCTTGACCCGATGAATGATTTCCTCACCCTTCATGATCTCGACCGGCTTCAAATTTTCCCATGTGGTGGACCAGACCAATTTCAGCGCCGCCTTGGAAATATCGTCAATATATGTCCAAAAGGATTCGGAATTGGTGCTCTTGTAATTGATTGTTGAAGATAAAAGACGAAGCTGCCGACTGTTGCTTAGGATAGGATAGATCAGTTTACGGATGACCAAAGCAAAGCGCTCGGCAAACTGAGGCGACAGAATAAAAGGCGGAGGAAGATCACGCACGACATCTGTATTATGTCGGTGAAAAAAGGTTAGGACAGTGTTGACGCGATAGATAATCGCCTCGCAACACAAGGCATCAAAACTGTCGTATGTCGTCTCCTGGGGAACAATCTTGGGGATTTCGTAGGTGATATGATCCAAGAGATGGGCTAAATGGGGGGGGCAGGTAATACTCAATGTCTGGAATTTCCCGTTCCGGGATATCCTGGGAGTGCGCCTCCCACAATTGATCCTCATATGGCGTAAGGTCTGGGACCGGAGTCGGAAGAGGTGTTGAAGCACTTTGCCGATCGTGCGCCGCCTGCAAAAGGATCAGACACCGCTGGGCAGCCTGTAGAGTAAGCTGGCGCATTTCATCTTGGGGACTTTCAAACGGAAGCGCCCCGACAATCGCCCCCAGATCCACGCTCAATCGATCCAGCAACGGCGACTCAGTGGCATCTTGAAGCAACAGGTGCAAACCGGCGCCGGTGGTTTCCATCAACTCAACGGGATCATCAAGGCGCGCGACTTTCTTGATCGTTTCCTGATAAATCAGTTCGCGTTCGGCGTCATTGTTTAAATCATCCATTTTCTTGGCCATTCAACGCCTCACGGCACGTTCAGCTTGATCGGTTCGACGAACGTAAAAATTTTCTGCAAATTTCGCAGTCGCTCAATCTGTGGCATGGTCAGTTGGGTGTTGGCGGGAAGAATA
>CAIYCT010000403.1 GCA_903924765.1 uncultured Rhodospirillaceae bacterium
GCTTGAGGGCAAAACCAGGGAAATATTGCCTGAAACCACCAATGTCCTGCGGAAGTCGGCGCGGATAGGGCCTGACCAGCACCAATGCCGCTCCGGTCAGTCCAAAATCACGCCAATGCCGAGGTTTTTGGAGGTGTCCAATTTCTTACGGGAGACGGATATGGATTGGAAGTTCTTCGCACAGCTTCTCACGACATTTTTTGTCGCTAGTCTTGGGTGGTGGACGGCACACTTTTTATCCGCGCGTCGCGATCTCGCAAACGAACGTCGTAAACTCCGCATCACTTATTTACTTGAAGCTTACCGATTGTTGGAGAGTGCTTCTCATAGAGACGATCAAGTGCCATTGTCATGGTCACGCATTGAATCAGCAATTGCAGATGTTCAGTTGCTAGGTTCGCCTCATCAGGTCTCGTTGGCACGGAGCTTCGCAAAGGATATAGCAAGAGATGGAGTTGCATCTATAGATGAATTGATATTGGATCTCCGCAATTCGTTACGTGTTGAGTTGGAGCTAGAGCCTGTATTCGAGTCGATTATTTATTTTAGGTATTATCCCAGTTTATCCCCATAAGTGATAAAAAATGACAGCGATTGTGTGATGCTCTGTCTACGCTTATACCCCAATAATCGCACCCAGCTTGGCCCGCGTTTCGGTAAGCACAGGGGCTGGAACCAGCCCGATGAAACGGATGGGGCGGGCCAGGGTGTCGATGCTGCGCACATGACTGGTCAGCACTTCGCCGGCCACCGCCAGCCCCTGCGGCAGAACAACGCTGGTGCCGAAAGGGCGGATAGTAGAAGTGATCGGGCAGACGATGACGAAGCGGCTTGCTTGCCAGAAAGCGACGGGCGACACGACCAAAGCGGGACGGCGACCGCTTTGTTCACGGCCGACGCGTGGATCGAAGTCAGTCCAGATTAGGTGACCGCTGTCGGGCTCGTAGAGTTCGGTCACGAATCGACATCTTCCCGACCGACGTCAGTGCCCCAATCAAATGCTTGATGCATGGCCTCTGGCGTCATGCCAATCAACAGGTCTTTCAAATCATAATGGGGACGGTCAACTTGGATCAGGATGCGATTGCCATCCGTTTCCATTTCGACGCGCGTCCCCTCGCTTAACCCCAGCTTGTTGGCGATGTCTTTGGGGATGCGGACGCCAAGGCTGTTGCCCCATCGGGCCAATTGAACTTGCATGTCATCCTCCTGGAACAAGGAGGTGCATCTTGTCGGATATCCTTCGGATATACAAGGGCGAGGCTTCATTGCTCACGAAAAATGCGCGAACAAATCCATCAGGTCGTCCAGGCTGGAATCCTCGTCCCAGGCCAGGGCTTGGTTAAGGGCTTCGGGGCTTATGCCCAGCAACACTTTGGAAAGGTCGTCAAGCGAGCGTTCTGTTGTTAGGACAGAGTCTTTAACGTCGGCGGTATTCATCTTAATCCTCGTCTTCTTTCGTCAGGGGCGGAATGACCATCACGGCGGCGGTCAGGACCAGAAGGGCATAGGTTAAAAGAAGAAAATGCATCTCGGTCTCCTGTCGTGAGTTCCAGGCAATATAACCCGCCGATTGGGGCGAAATCGGGGCAGGACCGTGATCTTTTGGGGGCGAGACGGATTAAAACCCGGACCGAAGTCCTTGAACGATATCGATATAGTCTGGCTCGGAATCGGGCGTCAAAAGCCCGTGCCGCACCAAAAAGTCGATAATGACCAAATTGACGTTCAGCTTGAAATCCTTGGTGTCCCGAACCCGCTGGGCGACCTGCTCCACCGGCGTCAGCGTGAAGCCGATTATCTCGCCGTCGGTGTTTTTCGGGATGAAGGTTTCGGGAATTTCCAGATCGAAGCAGAACATCACGTCGGGCCGCAAGCCCCAGCCGTCTTCGCGAATGTACGAGATCATGCCCACCGGTCGGGCGGTGCGGGCCAGGACTTCGGGCACGTCGGCTTCCTCGGCGGCCTCCTTGACCAGATTGTCCATCAACGACAAATCATAGGGTTGCCCACCCGCGATCATGTTGTCCAGCTTGCCGGGCGCCACCGCCTTGTCCAGGGCGCGGGTGCCTATCCACAAATGAAGGCCGTCCGGCTTGCGGACGATGCCGTTGACGTGGACCCCATGCGACGGCACGCCGAACAGTCCCACCATGGAGCGGTCCATGGTCATTACCGGAGGTTGCCCCCAGCGTTGCACCACCGGATAAAGCTCGCCTTTCAGCGCCGTCACGCCCCAGTCCGCCACCATGCGGCGGGCGGCAAGGTCGAAGGCGTGGCTTCGTTCGGCTGGTGTAGCCAGCCGGGGATGCATGGACACCTGGGTTTCATCGACCATGAAGGTGTCGGCGAAGGCGGTCAGGCGCAAGGCGATGTCGTGGCGCACCCAGCCCATCTGCTGCCCCTCAACCAAGAACGGGCGGAACTTGGAAATGTCGTGACGGTTGCATTCGACGATGCTGTCCAGGAAGCTCATGGTGTCCGTTCTCCTCGCCGTTCTTGTGGATTTGATATACCAGCCCGAGCGGATTAAGGTATAGTCCAGCGCCCCGCTGGGTGTGATTTAATCGATGGAGCGTATGATATGACTGATTTTCCCAACAAGACTTTATCCGATTGGCAAGAGTTGGCCGCCAAGGATCTTAAGGGAGAGTCGCTCGATAAGCTGGCCTGGGACACGCCGGAAGGCATCAAGGTCAAGCCGCTTTACACTGCCGCCGATTTGGAAGGGTTGGAGCATCTGAACACCTTGCCGGGCTTCCCGCCCTTCGTGCGCGGCCCTCGCGCCACCATGTATGCGCACCGGCCCTGGACCATCCGCCAATATGCAGGCTTCTCCACCGCCGAGGACTCCAACGCCTTCTACCGCGCCAATTTGGCCGCCGGGCAAATGGGCTTGTCGGTGGCGTTCGATCTGGCCACGCATCGCGGCTATGACAGCGATCATCCGCGCGTGGTCGGCGATGTGGGCAAGGCTGGCGTCGCCATCGACTCGGTCGAGGACATGAAGATTCTGTTCGACGGCATCCCGCTCGACAAAATGAGCGTGTCCATGACCATGAACGGCGCGGTGCTGCCGGTGTTGGCGGGCTACATCGTCGCCGCTGAAGAACAGGGCGTTAGCCAAGACAAATTGTCGGGAACCATTCAGAACGACATTCTGAAGGAATTCATGGTCCGCAACACTTACATCTATCCGCCCACCCCCAGCATGCGCATCGTCGCCGACATCATCGAGTACACCTCGAAGCACATGCCCAAGTTCAACTCCATCTCCATTTCCGGCTATCACATGCAGGAAGCGGGCGCCACGGCGGTGCAGGAACTGGCCTTCACCCTGGCCGACGGCTTGGACTATGTGCGCTCGGCCTTGGCCCGCGGCCTGGAAATCGACGAATTCGCCGGTCGCCTGTCGTTCTTCTGGGCCATCGGCATGAACTTCTTCATGGAAGTGGCCAAGCTGCGCGCCGGTCGTCTGCTGTGGGCCCGCATGATCAAGCAGTTCAATCCCAAGAAGCCAGGCTCCTTGGCGCTGCGCACCCATTGTCAGACCTCGGGCGTGTCCTTGACCGAGAAGGACGCCTACAACAACGTCGTCCGCACCACCATCGAAGCCATGGCCGCCGTGCTGGGCGGCACTCAGTCTTTGCACACCAACGCTTTGGACGAAGCCATCGCCTTGCCGACTCCGTTCTCGGCCCGCATCGCCCGCAACACCCAATTGATCATCGCCGAGGAAACCGGCATTCCCAACGTCATCGACCCGCTGGCGGGCAGCTACTACGTGGAAAGCCTGACCAATTCCCTGGCCGAGGAAGCCTGGAAGCTGATCCAAGAAGTGGAAGCGCTGGGCGGCATGACCAAGGCGGTGGAATCGGGCATGCCCAAGCTGCGCATCGAGGAAGCCGCCACCCGCCGTCAAGCCCGTGTCGATCGTGGCGAGGATGTGGTGGTCGGCGTCAACAAGTACCAGGCCAGCGAAGAAGTGGAAATCGACACCTTGGAAGTGGACAACACCAAGGTGCGCGAATCCCAGATCGCGCGTCTCAACCAGATCAAGGCCAGCCGTGACAATGTCCGGTGCGCCGCGTCCTTGAAAGCGCTGACCGAAGCCGCCCGCTCGGGCCAAGGCAATCTGCTGGAACTGGCCATCGAGGCTAGCCGTGCCCGCGCGTCGTTGGGCGAAATCTCCTCGGCGCTGGAAGAGGAATTCACCCGTCACCGCGCCACCGTCCAATCCATCTCGGGCGTCTATGGCGGCGTGTGGAAGGACGATCAAGACTTCGCCCGCGTGGTTGATAAGGCCAACAAGTTCGCCCTGGACCAAGGACGCCGCCCGCGCATCCTGGTGGTCAAGCTGGGCCAGGACGGCCATGATCGCGGCTCCAAGGTTATTGCTACCGCCCTGGCCGATCTGGGCTTCGACGTGGATATCGGACCGCTGTTCCAAACCCCGGAAGAAGCCGCCCGCCAAGCCATCGAGAACGACGTCCACGTGGTCGCCGCCTCTAGCTTGGTCGCCGGTCACAAAACCCTGGTCCCCGAATTGGTCCGCGAACTGAAGAAACAAGGCGCCGAGGATATCCTGGTCATCGCCGGCGGCGTCATCCCGCCCCGCGACTACGAGTACCTGAAAGCCAACGGCGTCGTCGCCATCTTCGGCCCCGGCACCCACGTCCCCAAAGCCGCCTCGGAAATCTTGGACCTGATCATCAAGAACAGCAAAGCCGCTTAAGGGCTAAGGGAGTGTGAACGAAGGGGCTCGCCCCTTCGCGCATCCCGGTTTTAGTTGCTATGGCTGTTTGACCAATAGGGGACGTTTGACAAGGGGGAGCGAATTGGGTAATGCGTCCCTCGATTTCAGACATGGCTCTAATTTAATGTACAGTCTTTGGCGGACCACGAACACTCATGTGAGCTGGACGGCGCATTTTGTATCGCCCCCTGGAATTTCTAGGTTTTCTCTGCTTCGTCTCTAGGATAAGTTTGACGTGTTATGAGTAATCGTTTTTTTATTACGTGATCGCAAATCAATGAACGACATCGTAGCAACGGATGACAGCATCAAGATAATCAATGGCAAACCATATAGAATGGGGTTTCAGCAGGCGTTTTGGCATCACCTTTTTAAGGGAGACTCGAAGCTCATAGCTAGTCGAGAGAATATTTTGCACTCATCTGAAGTGCTGTATCACTATACATCTCTAAGAGTCCGTCCGCGAAGTTATCTAGGAA
>CAIYCT010000404.1 GCA_903924765.1 uncultured Rhodospirillaceae bacterium
GAATAAAAGTCTCGGTGACTGTCCGTCAAGTGCCAAAGGCGGTCATTGACGGTGCTATCTTTTGCCCCCAAATTTACCGATCAAGGATCGATCTGCTCGAAGATAAAGAAAGGCCAGGAGTGGAGACCATAGGGGAAGGGAGGGCTAGGAGTCCGCTTATGCCTCCCGTTGTAATTTTGGTTGCTTCGCGATAGAGTAATGCCATGAGCAACACAGCCCGCCCAGTCTCGCCCGACGATGACACTGCCGCTTATATTAAAGAGGTAGAAGAAGGCATTGCAGCTGTTGCGGCAGGGCAAACGATCCCTTACGAGGACGTGCGCAAGTGGCTTTTGTCCTGGGGCACTGATAACGAACTTCCCCTGCCTGAATGCCCGTAATTTTTTCCAAGCCCGCCCTTCTTCGGCTCTCAGAAATCCGCACACATATCGGCAAGGATAACCCCGCCGCGTCAAACCGCGTTGCCGTCCAGATTTTGGCTGCCTGTGACCGGCTGGAATATTTGCCGGAACGCGGCGCCTGGCACCCGCGAGCTTGTTGCCGTTTGGCCCTATGTCATCGTCTATCAGATAACCGCCGGAACGGTCGAAATACTGAATATTTGGCACGGAGCGCAGTCCAGTGAGGACTGAAGATACCAGAAAAGGGATAATTGTAATGCGCGTCGTCTATAGAGGTTTGGCCCTGATGATGGTGCTGGTGTCATTGACCTCGTGCTATGTGCCCGACAAGTTCAAGGCCGAGCTGCGGCTGTCGCGGTTTGGCGACTATGCCCTGTCGTTTGAAGGCGACATGCTTTATGTGCCCATTTTGCATGAATACGCCGAGAATTTAGTGCCCAAGTCGGAAGACGCCCAACGCCAGGAAAACATCCGCGAGGATCTGGCGCGCGATCCCGCCTTTACCGAAGTCAAGCCGATGGGGCGCGGGCGGTTTCATGTGAAGTATCTGGGCCCCATCCGTCACGGCAGGGCCGGTGGACGCCTTGGGGTCAACGAGTTGGTGACCATCATTCGCCGCGATGTCCACATGCTGCGGATCAAATCCAATCCCGACAACCAAGTGGTGATCCTGTCGGACTCCATTCGCCCCACCGACGCTCAAGCCCTGCAACAACAGGGGCTTAACGTGCAGGGGGAATTTCGCTTGACCACCGACGGCAATATCATCAAGCATAACGCCACCGAGGTTCGCACCATGGGCGCCTACAAAGTCTATGTCTGGAAAATCGACAATCCGCTTTCGCCCATGCCGCATGCGATCATGATCCGCGACATCGATCCTGAAAGGTCTCTCCGTGACCCCCAATAACTGGACAAACCGCATTGTCTTCATCACCGGCGCCACCGCCGGTTTCGGCTTGGCCATGGCTCGGCAATTCGCCAACGCCGGCGCATCCCTGGTTTTGTTGGGACGGCGGAAAGATCGTCTGGATGAGCTGAAAGCCGCGCTTTCGACGCCGGTCCACACCATCGTGTGCGACGTCAGCTATCGTCAAGAAGTGTCCGAAGTGATCGACGCCCTGCCCCCGGCTTTTGCCGCCGTCGACGTCTTGATCAACAATGCCGGATTGGCCTTGGGGTTGGAGGGGGCCGATCACGCCTCGCTGGACGATTGGGACACCATGATCGACACCAATCTGAAAGGCTTGGCTTATGTCACCCGCGCCATTCTGCCGGGCATGGTCGAGCGCAATCGCGGGCACATCATCAATTTGGGTTCCGTCGCCGGTACTTATCCCTATTCCGGCGGCAATATGTATGGAGCCACCAAGGCGGCAGTGGCGCAATTCTCGCTGAACCTGCTGACCGATCTGGTCAAAACCAAGATTCGCGTCACCAACATCGAACCGGGCATGTGCGGCGGGTCGGAATTCTCGGTGGTGCGTTTCAAGGGCGACGCCGAAAAAGCCGCCAAGGTCTACGAAAACACCGAACCACTGACTGCGGAAGACGTGTCAGATGCGGTGTTCTGGGCCGCCTCCCTGCCCGCCCACGTCAACATCAACCGCATCGAGATGATGCCGGTGTGCCAAGCGCCGGGCGGATTGACGGTGTTTCGGGGTTAGGATTGACCTTGCCCATTCTTACGCTTTCAGATGTCATCTTCCAAGAGTGGTGGATGCTACAAAGTAATCATTTGTTATAATCGTCATTGCCGGGCTCAGACCCGGCAATCCATGGACCACCGGGTCAAGCCCACTGGTGTCCGGTTTAAATTTGTGGACAAGTCGCACGGTGTTGATTCTACTCGTGTTCAGACGTTGGCGCGTCTCCTGGACACGAAAATGGAGCA
>CAIYCT010000405.1 GCA_903924765.1 uncultured Rhodospirillaceae bacterium
CGCATGGTGCTCAAGCGCCACGGCGCGGTGGTGGCCGACCTACCCATCGATCCGCTGGCTCAGGCTTCGCCCGAATACGACCGTCCGTGGACCGAACCGACCAAGCGACCGGTGGTGGGCGCGTCCGAGGTTCCGGACATCGACCCGATTCCGGCCTTGAAAACACTGATGTCTAGTCCAGATCTGGCCTCGCGCCGATGGATCTGGGAGCAATACGACCACATGGTCATGGGCGACACCATCCAGCGTCCGGGCGGCGACGCCGCCGTGGTGCGTGTGCATGGAACCGGCAAATCCATCGCCATCACCACCGATGTGACGCCACGTTATTGCTTGGCCGATCCGCGCGAAGGCGGGCGTCAGGCGGTGGCCGAGGCCTATCGCAACCTGTCGGCAGTGGGCGCGGTGCCGTTGGCGGTGACCGACAATCTAAATTTCGGCAATCCGGAAAAGCCCGAGATCATGGGGCAGATCGTCGCTGCCATCCAAGGCATGGGTCAAGCCTGCCGCGAGTTGGATTTCCCGGTGGTCTCGGGCAATGTGTCGCTTTACAACGAAACCCAAGGCAACGCCATTCTGCCCACGCCCACCATCGGCGGCGTCGGTTTGCTGCCAGAAGGCGCGCCCATGGCGACGTTGGCGTTCAAGGATGCGGGCAACGCCGTGGTGATGCTGGGCGAAACCAAGGGATGGCTGGGAGCCAGCCTGTACTTGCGCGAACTGTGTCAACGGGAAGATGGCGCGCCGCCGCCGGTGGCGTTGCATCGCGAGCGCCGCGCCGGAGAGTTGGTGCGGCAATTGATCGGCGACCAGTTGGTGGCGGCCTGTCACGACGTCTCGGACGGCGGCTTGTTGGTGACGGTGGCGGAGATGGCCTTGGGTGGCAATGTGGGGGTCAAGTTGGAGCTTCCCCATGTGGCTCATCTGGCCGCCTGGTGCTTCGGCGAGGATCAAGGTCGGTACGTGCTGGAAGTCCATCAGGACGCCTTGGCCAGCGTGCTGGAAGAAGCGCAGACTCATGATGTCGCCGCCCGCGTCATCGGACAGACCGGTGGCGATGCCATCGCCGTCGGCGATCATGCCATGGCGCTGGCCGATCTGCGCACCCTGCACGAAGGCTGGCTGCCGGCTTTTATGGCAAGCAAGGCGAACTGATTTATGTAACTTGCCAAAGTCCAGCGCCTCCCTCAAATTCCTGTGACCCCCATGTGATCGCGCCGCCAGGATCAGATGGTGTTTGTTTATGTCTTACACATGAGGGATGCTATGGCTCATTCACACGATCACAGCCAAAGTCACCAAAGTGGGGCGTGCGATCATGATCATCATGACCACGACGACTATCGTGAACAGGCGCATGGTTCCCACGGCGGTCACGGACATCATGGTCATAATCACGGCCCGGTCAGCCATAACAAAGCGTTTGCCATCGGCGTCGTTCTAAATCTGGGCTTTGTCGTGGCGGAAATCTTTTACGGATTGGCGGCTAACTCCCTGTCCCTGCTGGCCGACGCCGGTCACAATTTTAGCGACGTGGTCGGGCTGCTTTTGTCGTGGGCCGCAATTTGGCTGACCGGAAAGCGCGCGTCGAAACTACGCACCTACGGATTTGGGCGAACAACCATCATGGCGTCGTTGATCAACGCCGTCGTGTTGTTGATCAGTGTGGGCGGCATCGCCTGGGAAGCCATCCTGCGCTTTAGACATCCCGAGACCGTGGCAGGCGACACAGTCATGTGGGTGGCGGCCATGGGCATTGCGATCAATGCGGGTACGGCTGTTTTGTTCATGGCGGGCAGCAAGGGCGATCTGAATATCCGCGGCGCGTTTCTACATATGGCGTCCGACGCCGTGGTTTCGCTTGGCGTGGTGGTGGCGGCTTTTGTAATGGGGCTGACGGGTTGGTTGTGGCTTGATCCGGTGGTCAGCCTTGGCATCGTCGCGGTCATTGCCGTGGGCACGTGGGGATTGTTCCAAGAATCGCTGAATTTGGCCTTGGATGCGGTCCCGGCCAGCGTCGACCGTGAAGGCGTTGAACGGTACCTGGCGGCAGTTCCCGGCGTTACCGCCATCCACGATCTGCACATCTGGCCGCTCAGCACCACCTCGATCGCTCTGACGGCGCATTTGGTGAACCCCAACGCGGTGGTGGACGATACGCTGTTGCGTCGAATTTGTACGCATTTGCAGGAACGGTTTGGCATCGACCATGCGACTCTTCAGATTGAAAAGGGAGATGCCGATTGCGGTCTGGCCGAAATTCACAGCGTTCATTGACGGGTTTTATTGGCAAAGCCGTTGTCAAATTAGGGCCAAGGCCCCATTTGAGTGTTGATATCCGCCGCCGCATAAGCCCCAGCCCCATGAAGGAGTGACAGTTATGGCCATGGAAGCCAACGTTATTGAAGCGATGATCAAGGAAGCTTTCCCCGATGCAACGGTGGTGATCGAGGATTTGCGCGGCGATGGCGACCATTATTCCGCCATGGTGGTGTCATCGGCATTCCAGGGCAAAAGCCGGGTGCAACAACATCAGATGGTTTATGCGTCGCTGAAGGGCCGTATGGGCGGCGAGCTTCACGCCTTGGCCTTGCAGACCGCCACTCCCGAAAGCGCGCCCGACTGGGTCAAGGAATAGCTGAAATCGGCCCAGGTCGATGACCTTGATGTCGTGGTCGCACGTTTGCAAAAGGCACAGGGACGTGACCTGGATTTTCCGCTATCTGGAGTATCCGACCACACAGGGTCATATGCCCCCACATCGTCATCACCGGGCTTGACCCGGTGAGCCACGCTCTTCCGTCCGGCACTGTACTGGTTGAACCATGTGGATGGCCGGATCAAGTCCGGCCATGATGAAAGACGGGGATTGATCCAATTGGATCGCAAATCGCTAAACGCTACCTTCGGATTGAATGCGGGCGAAATGTTGCTGCAAGCCGGGAATTTTTGCGTTTGCCTTGGACATGATCGTTTCCGCATCGGGCCGCGATTTGCGAAGTCCAAGATGATAGGGAAGGGAATCGGCGAACTTTAGCGGCACGAACAGCAGCTTTTGTTCTATCTGCAACTGGGAAATTAGGTGAGGGACGGAGGTAATCTGTCCGACAATGACATCGGCCCGCCCGCTTGCGACCATTCGAATGGCACTTTCTTGCGACGAGGTCCAGATAACAGGGATCGACGCGAACATCGCTTTAGCCCAACCGTTGCCTTGATAATCGACAATGGAGAATTTCTGTATGTCGTCTAAGGTGGTGATGGATTCGATGCCTGTGCGATTGGGGTGATCGGCGCGAAAAAAAATCCCAAATTCCAATTTCACAATAGGCTGTGTGGAAAACAGACAATAATCACGACGTTTGGGTGTGGCGACTGTGCAAAAGCCATCGGCTTTTCCGTCTTGTACCATGGCTTGCGCCCTTTCCCATGGCAGAGCCGCGTGTGATACAGGAACATCCATTTCCCGAAACAGCGCGTTCATGCAATCGACCAGAATGCCCCCCTACGACGCCATCAGTCCTGCGATAACTGAATGGCGCATAATCATCGAAATAAACCAACCGAACGACATCAGACTCTTTGGCGAGAACCGTTTCTGGCGCCAGGATGCCAACGGCAAGTCCTCGGAGGAAGTCGCGACGGAATATCATTACTCGCTTCTAACGCCTTCCAGGAAGCGGGTGACGGTTTGACGCAGGGTGTCGGTGCGACTTGCGGTGTGTTTGACTTCTTCCAGCATCACTTCGGTTTGTGAATCCACGTCCAAAGCCTGTTGACTGACTTCGCCGATTCGCTTGGCCACTAGGTCGGTGCCTCGGGCGGTGGACGATGCGCTGTGGGCGATTTCTCGCGTGGTGATGCTTTGCTCCTCGACCGCCGAGGCGATGGCCGAGGTGATATTGTTGAGATTGGCGATGGTCACCGAAATCTCACCGATGGAGGTGACCGCATCCATGGTGGCCGATTGCACGGCCGCCACATGACGGGAAACCTCGAAGGTGGCATCGGCGGTCTTGGTGGCCAGGATCTTGACCTCTTGCGCCACCACGGCGAACCCGCGTCCGGCATCGCCCGCCCGTGTGGCTTCGATGGTGGCGTTCAGGGCCAACATATTGGTTTGGTTGGCGATGGTTGTAATCAGCCCCACCACGTCGCCGATTTGCTTGCTGCTCTCAGACAGGCTGCTGATCAAATGATCGGCGCGATCGGCGGCACCGGCCGCACGAGATGCAATGTCGGCGGTTTCGGCGACCCGACTGGCGATTTCATCGCTGGTGGCGGCCAACTCTTCCGAGGCGGCGGCCATCATCTGCACCCCTTGCGAGGCTTCCTGAGTGGCGCAATTGACGTCGTTGATGGCTTCCGAGGTGACGGTCATCGAGCTGCGGATGCGGGTGGCGGCGTCCTGAAGATTGGTCGAGGCGTGGGCCACATCGGCGATGATGGAGCGGACTTGCTCGTCGAACTCTTTGGTCAAATGGTCCATGGCTTCGGCCTTGGCAATGCGGCGGCGGCTCTGCTCTTCCTCTTTCGCCCGCAAGCGGTCCATGGTTTGAGCGTTGTCCTTGAACACCGCCAACGCTCTGGCCATGTTGCCCACTTCGTCCTTGCGCTGGGTGGCGGGCACTTGAACGCTGTGATCGCCGTCGGCCAACACCTTCATGGCTTGCTCCACATCGAACAGCGGCAGGGTGATGGAGCGCTGGAACAAGATCGCCGCCGGCAGGAACATGGCGCAGGCCCCCACTCCGATGACAATGATCAGGATCAGAACATGGGTGCGAATGGCATCCTTGGCTTGATCGGCCTGTTCCATCCCCACATGGGATTCATCGGTCAAATGGGCGAGAGGCGGCTGCAAATTGTGGAACGCGCTGCGCAGTTGATCGACGGTCTTGACCAATTCCAGCGAGGTGGCCGAATAGGCGTCCATTTGGTTGGTGTAGGTTTCCAAATTTTTGCTGAGTGCGGCGCGAACGGCGGGTTCCAGCGAGGTGACCGAATCGATTTTGAAGTCGAATTCGTTGGACCAGCGGGCGAACCGGGACAGCGCGCTTTTTTCATGGAACAGAATGAAATCCTTTTCCGCCAATCGCACCAGCGAGAACCGGCTGACCAACACATCGACGCCTTGGTGAACCTCCAATTCCTCGTCGATGGCCTTGGCGGCGTTTTGCAGCTTGCCCTTGATGCCCTCGTTGTCGTGGAGCCCTAGTTTCTCGGCCAGTTGTTCGGTTTTGACGAACAAAGCATTGATGGCGGACAGCTTGGCCGCCACGTCGGAATTGACGTCGGCCAGGGATTGCGCCTGTTCCAACTCGGCGATTTTCTTAATGTCATCCTCGCCGACAGTCTCAGCGTCATGAAACAGCTTAACCGCGTCGCGATTGGCTTCGTTGAGATAGGTGTTGCTGGCGCTTTCCATGATCAGCGCATGGGCATGAATGTCCATGGCCAAGCGGTCGATCTGATCGAAGGCGGCCTGGTCACGCATGGCCAATTCCTGCTGATACATGCCGACCAGCACAGCGATGCCGAATATAAGGCCAAAACCCAATGCCATGGAAATCAGGATTATGAATCGCAGGCGAATGGTGGTTTCCTCTAAGATCTTGCGCCGCCAATGGGAAAGCGACAGAGGAAACGCGAAATTGGACGCTTTGGCGAGTCCGGGGAGCAGGGTTTGAGACAGCATGCGGGTGACCTGTTGACAGAGTTACGCACCATACTATCGAAATATGATGACGGAACGGTGATATGAATATTTAGCTTTTATGAAATTGCTGCGACGCAAAAGAATTTAAGCTTTAATTGACGATCTTACTGGGGTTTGCGATGATCCCAGCCTTGACGTGGAGATTAAGAATCATGGGCAGTTTCAGCATTTGGCATTGGCTGATCGTTTTGGCGCTTGTTCTGCTGCTGTTCGGCGGCGGCGGCAAGATTCCGAAATTGATGGGAGATATGGCCAAAGGCGTTAAAGCCTTCAAGCAGGGCTTGAAAGACGGCGAGGCCGGGGCTGACGACCATCCTCCTGCCGCCCCTGCGCCTCAGGCTGCTGTGACAGCAGAAACCAAGCCGGTTAATAATCATGATGTGGCGGCTGGTCACTGATCCGTTTGTCGAGTAAGGATTTCAAATGTTCGACATGGGTTGGGATGAAATGCTGCTGATCGGGGTGGTCAGTCTTGTGGTCATCGGCCCCAAGGATCTGCCCAAGGTCTTGCGTCAGGCGGGCGTGTGGGCCAGGCGTGCTCGCGAAATGGCGTCCGAATTCCAGCACGGCATCGAGGAAATGGCCCGCGAGTCGGAAGTGGCCGACCTAAAGAAGGATGTGGAGCATGCCGTTGACGCCACAATGTTCCGCAAAGAGCTGGAACAGGCGGTGTCGCTAGACGAGCCGACCATCTGCACAACGCCCCCCGACCCGGCTCCTTTGCCTAATCCTGCCCCTCTCCCGGTGCATGCCCCCTCCGTTCCGCCCGAGCCATGACAGAAGAAACATCCCCCGAAGACAAAGCGATGCCGCTGCTGGATCATTTGCTGGAATTGCGCCAGCGTTTGATTTGGTCGCTGGCGGCTTTTTTCGTCGCGTTTTTCGGCTGCTATTTTGTGTCGCGCGATATTTACGGCATTCTAATCCAGCCGTTGGGCGCCATCCTGGCCGAGCGGGGCGCGGATCGGGGCATGATCTACACCAGCATGACCGAGGGCTTTTTCACCCATATGAAGGTGGCGGCTTTTGCCGCCGCGTTCCTCTGCTTTCCCATTTGGGGCGGTCAAATCTGGGCTTTCGTCGCCCCCGGCCTGTACCGCAATGAGAAAAAGGCATTTCTGCCGTTTCTGCTGGCGACGCCGGTGTTGTTCGTTTTAGGCGCGGCGTTGGTTTATTTCCTGATCCTGCCCATGGCTTGGCACTATTTTATTTCGTTCGAAGGGGTCGAGGGCGGAGTGCCCATCCGCCTGGAAGCCAAGATCAGCGATTATCTGTCCTTGGTGATGACCTTCATCTTCGCCTTCGGTTTGGCGTTTCAGATGCCGGTTCTGCTGACCTTGTTGGCGCGGGCGGGATTGATCACCGCCGATACCCTGAAAGCCAAGCGCCGTTTCGCCATCGTCGGCATTTTCGTCTTCGCCGCCGTGGTGACGCCGCCCGACATTTTAAGCCAAATCTCTCTCGCCATTCCCATGCTGGTGTTATACGAAGTTTCCATTCTGTCGTCTCGCTGGGCGGAAAAGCAGCGGGATAAATCCGAGGAAGAGGAAATAGGTGATTAATGCATGATCTGAAATGGATTCGGGAAAACCCTGCCGACTTTGACGCCGCCTTGGCCCGTCGCGGTTTGCCTGCGCAAGGACAAGCCATTCTCCAGTTGGATGCGCGCCGCCGGGCGGCACAGACCGCGTCCCAGGACTTGCTGGCGCGACGCAACGACGCCTCGAAGCAGATCGGCATCTTAAAGAAAGAGGGCAAGGACACCGAAGCCTTGATGGCGGAAGTGGCTGCGTTCAAAGACCAAATTCCCGCCGCCGAGGAAGAAGAAAAGCGTTTGGGCGCGGAAATTGACGCCGTGCTTGGCATCATTCCCAATCTGCCTGCCGCCGACGTGCCCCAAGGCGCGGATGAAAACGACAATGTGGAGCTGAAGCGTTGGGGCTCGATCCCTAAATTCGACTTCACGCCTCTGTCGCATGATCAACTGGGCGCCAATCTGGGGCTGATGGATTTCGAAGCAGCGGCCAAGTTGTCCGGGGCGCGGTTCGTGGTGTTGAAGGGGGCACTGGCCCGGTTGGAGCGGGCGTTGGCGCAGTTCATGCTGGATTTCCACACCCAGGAAAACGGCTACACCGAAATGGCTACTCCGGTCCTGGTCAAGGAAGAGGCTCTGTACGGCACCGGCCAACTGCCCAAATTCGCCGAGGATTTGTTCCGCACCACCGGCAGTCATTGGCTGATCCCCACCGCCGAGGTGACACTGACCAATTTGGTGGCCGACAGCATTCTGGACGAGGGCGCTTTGCCCATCCGCATGACCGCGCAAACCGCCTGTTTCCGCTCGGAAGCCGGATCGGCGGGACGCGACACCACAGGCATGATCCGTCAGCACCAATTTCAAAAGGTCGAGATGGTGTCCATTGCGCATCCCGATCAATCGGCGGAAGAGCATGAGCGCATGACCAGCGGGGCGGAAACCCTGCTGGAGCGCTTGGGGCTGCCGTATCGCCGCATCTTGCTGTGTACCGGCGATATGGGCTTTTCCTCCAACAAGACCTTTGATCTGGAAGTGTGGTTGCCCGCTCAGGACCGTTACCGCGAAATTTCATCCTGTTCTAATTGCGGCGAGTTTCAGGCCCGGCGCATGAAGGCGCGGTTCAAAGGGGTAGGGGACAAGAACACCCGTTTCGTCCATACCCTGAACGGTTCGGGTTTGGCTGTGGGGCGCACCTTGATCGCCGTACTGGAAAATTATCAACAAATCGACGGCTCCATAGCCATTCCGGTGGCCTTGCATTCGTATATGGGCGGCATCACGGTGATCCGTCCATGAATATGGGCCTTCTGTCTGGGGACCTGTCCCAGGCCCGCATCCTGATTTCCAATGATGACGGCGTTCACGCCCCCGGCATTAAGGCGCTGGAACGCATTGCCCGCAAATTGTCCAAGGATGTGTGGGTGGTCGCGCCGGAAACCGAGCAATCCGCCGCCGGTCATTCCTTGACCATCCGTCGCCCGCTCAGGGTGCGCAAATACGGACCGCGCAAGTTTTCCGTGGATGGCACGCCTACCGACGCGGTTTTGCTGGGGGTCAACACCATTATAAAAGGCAAGCGCCCAGATCTGGTGTTGTCGGGGGTCAATCGCGGCGCCAATCTGGGCGAAGACGTGACCTATTCGGGCACCGTCGCCGCCGCCATGGAGGCGGTGATTTTGGGCATTCCGGCCCTGGCATTTAGTCAGTGCGTTCTTCAGCGCGAGCAACCCCATTGGGCGACGGCGGAGCACTGGGCACCCAAAGTCATTGAAAAAGCCCTGTCGGTGGACTGGGGGCCCAACATTCTGATCAACGTCAATTTCCCCGATTGTTTGCCCGATCAGGTGACCGGCATTGAAATCTCCCGCCAAGGCAAGCGTAAGATCGGCGACGAGTTGGTCGAGCGCCTGGACCCCCGAGGCGAGCCCTATATTTGGATCGGAGCGCAACGGCTGGAAGACAGCTCCGAACCCGGTACCGATATCGAGGCAGCCTATCGCGGCGCGGTGGCGGTGACGCCGCTTCGGGTGGATTTGACCGACCATCCGACCATGTCTTTGCTGAGCAAGGCATTTGCATTATAAGGAAGCTATGAAGAAGGCTTTCTTATGGACAGCGCTGGGATGCGCGGGCTTGTTGGCGGGGTGCGACATGGCGCTGCCGCCTCAGTCGGTTCCTGTCAATCAACATTCCGGTCAGACGGGCGCTGGCTGTTCCCCGTCAATTGTGACCATTGCCGGCGACACGGTTTATTCGGTGTCGCGGCGATGCGGCGTTTCTGTCCGGGATCTGATCGAAGCCAATGGCTTGCAACCGCCTTATGCCTTAAATCCCGGCACGATGCTTAGGATGCCGGGTTCCAGCGCCGAGATCGTGGTCGGCAAGGGCGACACCTTGTTGGCACTGGCGCGCAAAAACCACGTGGATTTCAATTCCTTTGCCGCCGCCAATCATAAAGCCCCGCCTTATACCATCCGGTTGGGCGAGCATTTGATACTGCCGGGATCATTCGCGCCACCATCGGCCTTGGGGGCTGTGCCCGCCAACAAGACGGTGGTGGCTGCCCATCCGCTTCCCGCGCCCGTTCCCAAACCGCCATCCGAGCCCTTGCCCGCGCAAGCTTTGCCGCCGCCGATTGTGGGGACGCTGGTGGCCGCGCCGCCGCCGCCCAAACCCCAACAACCGGTCACACAACAGACGCCAGTCGAGCAGCCCGCACCAGTTGCTCCCACCCCCGTGGTTGCTACAGCGCCGCCGCCTCAGCCGCCCGCGCCGTTACCGCAGGGACCATCCGCAGCCCCCTCGGTTAAAGGCTTCATCTGGCCGATCAAGGGCGACCTTTTGTTAACCTTTGGACCGCAAACGGCCAAAGGGCAGAACAATGACGGCATCAATATCGCCGCGCCCAAAGGCACACCCATCCAAGCGGTAGAGGCTGGGACCGTCGCTTATGTGGGCAACGAATTGAAAGGGTTTGGCAATTTGGTGCTGATCAAGCATGCGGATGGCTGGGTCAGCGCCTACGCCCACGCCGATCAAGTGGCAGTAAAAAAAGGCCAGGCCGTGACCAAGGGGCAGGAAATCGGCACGGTCGGACAAACGGGGTCGGTGACCCAACCGCAATTACATTTTGAACTGCGCAAACAGGGCGAGGCGGTCGATCCGGAAGAATACTTGCCGGGTTAAGTGTGGACGTGTCGGTTTCCGGCATACCCCTAAAAAAATATAAAATCGATAATTTGAGTAATTGCTGCATCTGCGTAGGCTGGATTCTTAGTATGTGGATCAACAAATTACAGTTGGACACCTCCAAAAACCTCGGCATTGGCGTGATTTTGGACTGACCGGAGCGGCATTGGTGCTGGTCAGGCCCTATCCGCGCCGACTTCCGCAGGACATTGGTGGTTTCAGGCAATATTTCCCTGGTTTTGCCCTCAAGC
>CAIYCT010000406.1 GCA_903924765.1 uncultured Rhodospirillaceae bacterium
ATTGACTGATGGAGTTAACGAGAAATTATTCGCGTTGCGTAACGAAGCAATTGGACAGTTGGAGCGGCGGCAGATTTTGCTGGATTTGATCGCGGCCCACGGCGGACGCGGGAAATGGTTCGCCGCAGCCAAGGATTCAGGTTTCCTCGACATCGCTATTGAATGTGCCGACGATGCCGAACCAACGACGCTCGCCCGCGCCGCTCGGGATTTCGCTTCGGAAAATCCGCAGTTTGCCATGGCGATTGCGCTGACAGCACTCCAGGGGCTGGTCATCGGGCGAGGTTATGACCCGACCGTCGCGGACCTCGGCATGGCGTTCGACGCGCTGATGGTGGCCGCTGAGAACCTCGGATGCACGCCCCTGGCAATTGAGCAGGCAGGAAGGATTGCCGGCCTGCCCGCTGGGCAAGGGCGGGATTTCATGGTGGCGGCGCTGCTTCAGAAATGCGGCGGTTCTCGGGGAGGATGCATGCCTTGAATATCCGCCGCCGATCGAGCTATGCCGCCGTCGTAACTTGCTGTGCCCGCGAAGGCCGTGCCGCCGGTGGCAAGGGCGATGAGCTGTGAAAGAGGTGCCCAGGGCAAGAAACTGGTCGGGCTCACTGGCGGCAACATGGTGACGGAGGTGCAATCGGCGCCTCGCGATCAGCTACCGATGCGCACTTTTCCCGACCGATGCAGCCATAGTCCAACGGCGACAACGTAGGCGATGGCCGTTAGCCGGAATCCTGCCAGGAACAGTACGGCCGCGAATCCGAGATGGACAGGAACATGCCCGCCAGTCCACTCGGCATGCAGGTTGACCAGGGCATGGCGTTTCTGATTGGGCACCAGAAGGCAATGAACGGCAAGAGCGGTTGCGATCCATGCGTAGATCAGGCCGCCGAATAGCGCGGCTTTGACGAACTGTGCGAGGAGAGCAAAAGCGACAAGGCCAACGACGGCAATCAGAACTGACTTACCGATATTCGGCATCTATCTGTCCCCGCGCGGCCTGCCACCCACAGAAGTTCAGCGATCGATCCACTCCATCATCGGCGCCTCGTAGCGCTGACCGGCGGCAGCACCAACAGGTGCGATTGTGTTCAACGAAGTCAGCTCGTCGGCACTTAACCGAATATCGGCAGCCGCAGCGTTTTCCTCCAGCCAGCGCCGACGTTTGGTCCCCGGAATTGGCACGATGTCGTTGCCTTGGTGCAGCAGCCAAGCCAGTGCGAGTTGGCTGGAGGAAACGCCGCGCGCTACCGCCAACGCCTTGACAGCGTCGAGGATGCGTAGGTTGCGGTCGAAATTCTCCCCCTGAAGCCGTGGTTCACGCCGCCGATAGTCTCCCTCGGGAAAATCCTCAGCCCGCTTGATATCTCCGGTCAAGAAACCGCGACCAAGAGGACTGTACGGCACCAGACCGATGCCCAGCTCACGGATCGCAGTCAGAATCTCGCCCTCTATGTTTCGCTCCCAGAGGCTGTACTCACTCTGTAGGGCTGAGATGGGGTGCACAGCATGCGCACGCCGAATGGTCTTCACCCCGGCCTCGGACAAGCCCAAAAAGCGGACCTTGCCCGCCTTCACCAGATCGGCCATGGCTCCAACCGTGTCTTCGATCGGCACAGCGGGATCGACACGATGCTGGTAATAGAGGTCGATGTGGTCGACGCCGAGCCGCTTGAGCGAACCATCACAGGCGTCAATGACATTCGACGGACGGCTATCCAGGCCGGTGCGACCGCCGTCAGACTGGATGGCGAAGCCGAACTTGGTCGCGATGATCACCTGCTCCCGCTTACCCTTCAGGGCACGACCGAGCAGCTGTTCGTTGGTCCAGGGACCGTAAATCTCGGCGGTGTCGAGAAAGGTCACTCCCAGTTCGATGGCTCGGTAGAGGGTGGCGATCGCCTCGGTCTCGTCGGCGGGGCCGTAAGCCCAGGTCATGCCCATGCAGCCGAGCCCCAGCGCGGAGACCTCAAGGCCTGAGGAACCGAGTTTGCGAGTCAGCATTACTCATCTCCGACGATATTGGCAGGTGAATGTAGTCTCAATGTCCAGCAATAGAAACACCGGTCACTGAAGGCGAAAAATTTCAACGAACGGTTACAGGTCACAGGCTCATGAATTCAGAAGCAGAAATCCGAGATTCAGCAGGGAGGCAAACGCAACCCATACGGCGTAGGGAAGCAGAAGCAGAGCCGCGGTCTGGTTGATCGGGCGGAAGGTCAGGACATTGATTACTATTGCGGCCAGCAAAAGCGCCACATCCACCATGGCAAACCCGATTTGGTGGA